>NZ_CAURTV010000025.1:0-39753 GCF_963527515.1 uncultured Cellulomonas sp.
CGGCCGGCCAGCACGGCGAGGGGCGAGCCCTGGGGCGGTGCGCCCGTCCCGTGGCGGTGGGCGCGGGCGAGCTCGAGGGCGAAGAACGGGTTGCCGTGCGCCAGGTCGCCCAGCCGGTACGCCGCGGGAGGGTCGAGCGCGGGCACCGCGGCCGCGACGATGCGCCGCAGGCTTGTCGGCGCCAGGCCCTCGAGGTCCAGCGTCTCGACGCGGCCGTCGAGACCGGGGGCGGCGACGGCGAGCTCCGCGGGGCTCCACGTCCGCGCGGTGGCCAGCAACGCCACCGGGTCGTCCCCGAGCCGGCGCAGCGCGAACCGCAGCGTGCGCCAGGTGATGTCGTCCAGCCAGGGCAGGTCGTCGACGGCGATGACGACCGGGCCGTCGGTGAGCAGCGTCCGCAGCCGTTCGAGCACCCAGCGGGAGCGCTCGACCACGGGGAGGTCCTCGGTGGGGTCCGGCACGGACCGGTGCAACCGGAACAGGTCCCGCAGGCCCTGCCCGGGGTTGTCGCGGTCGTCCTGCGTGGGCCGGGCCACGAGCACCTGGACGCCCGCGGTCCGGCAGCGCTCGACCCCGAAGTGCCACAGGGTCGTCTTGCCGATCCCGGCCTCGCCCACGAGCACGAGCGAGCGCCCCGGTGCGCCGACCTGGTTCGCGAACGCGTCGAGGCGACGACGCTCGGCCGCCCGCCCGACGATGCCGGGAGCGGGGTGCTGCGACGTCGGGGACGGTGCCACCACGGGGGTGAGGAGCCGCGAGGCCCCGGGCTGATACGACCGACGGTCAGACGGTCCGTGAGGAGGTCAGGTGGCGCGGCCTGCGGGGTGCCGGCACGGTACCGAGCACCGGCGGCGGGAGCGCCTTGGTCAGCTCCCCGACCAGGGCGCGCCAGCAGCGCTCGGCCTGCCGCAGCCGCGCGGCCACCTGGTCCGGGGACATGTGGCCGGTCACGCCGGCGCCGTCCGCCGCGTCGAGCGCGTCCAGGCCGCGGTCGACCACCTGCCGGGAGGTCCGGTAGTTCGCCGTGCCGCGGTCGGTCGCGGGGGTGAGGACCTCCAGCGCGGCAGCGGCGTCGTCGAACTGCGAGCGGACCAGGGTCACGGCGTGCGCACGGTCGGCGGTCGAGAGCCGGTCCGCCGAGTCCGCGACGGCCGAGACGATCGTGGAGTGCGCCAGCCTGTCGACCAGCTCGGCGAGTGCGCCGGGTGCCACCTGCAGCTGCAGCAGCAGCACGACGGTCCGCGCCAGCAGCGTCTCGGAGCGGACGCGCTCGACCCGGCGCCGCTCGGCCGCCCGGCGCTCGTCCTCCTCGGCCCGCAGCTCCTGCGCCAGCGCCTCGCGCTCGCGGCGCTGTGCCTCCTGCCGCGCCGCGGTGACCGGCCGTGCGACGACCTCGCTGGCCACCCGCACCTGGTGCTCCGACTCCACCTGGGCGCGCTGGACGAGCTCGACCGCCCAGGGGTTCACCGGGGCCGCGAAGCCCGTGTCGGTGTACCCGAACAGCGCGACGCGGTGCTCGTGGGCCCACAGGACGGCCGTCTTGGTGTACCCCGAGCGGGAGTAGAAGACGGCGACGGACGTGCCGGCCGCAGCGCGCAGGTCCTCGAGGTCGGAGCGTCCGACCGGGCTGCGCCGGTGCTCGACCCGGCCGGCGAAGTCCGCGCCGACGAGATCGAGGTCGACTGCGGACCCGGGTCCGGTCACCCGGACGTCCGTGCGGGCCAGGACCGTCCGGGCGTGCCGCTCGGCGAACCGCTCGGCGTCACGCCACTGCGGGTCCTTGCCGGTCGCACTCACGTCGGTCCCTTCGCACTGGCCCGCGGTCAGTCGTCCCCTGACGCTAGCGACCATGCCCCGCCGTCGGACTCGACTGTCCGGGTGACCCCCGGGCGACGAAACCGCCGGTCACCGCGACAGGACGGACGAATCGACCGGGTGAAGACCGGGTCAGCGCGCCGCCCACCCCGTCCAGCGGTCGACGCGCGCGCGGATCACCGGGCCGAGCGGCGGGAGGTCCCGGTAGACCGGGTAGCGCTCCTGCAGCGCCGCGAGATCGGCCGGCGCGGGACCGGCGTCGACCAGTCCGACGACCACCCGTCGACCAGGAACGCCACCGACGCGTTCTGGCGGATGTTGCGCAGCCGCCGCAGGTCGGTGCTCCGCTTGGGCTTGTGGTCGACGGCGACGACGACGGTGTCACCGACGACCGCGAACGTGACCGGGACGAGGTGGGGGCGCTGGTCGGTCCCCGTCGTGGCGAGGACCGCCCGCTCCTCGGCCACGAACCGGCGTCGGCACTCGTCAGGATCCACCCGTCCAGTGTGTCGTCGCGGTGGCAGGCTGGGCGCCATGACGGCACGGTGGCCGGCGTTCGCCCCGGCGCTCGACCGCGCGACGCACCATGCGCGCGCCTGGCTCACGTCCCTGGCCGACCGGCCGGTGCACCCCCGGGCCGACGCCGACTCCCTCGAGGCCCTGCTGGGCGGCCCGCTGCCCGAGGGGCCCACCGCGCCGGAGGTGGTGGTCGACGAGCTCGCCGAGCGCATCGAGCCCGGCCTCATGGGGATGCCCTCCGGCCGGTTCTTCGGCTGGGTGATCGGCGGGACGCACCCGGCGGCGCTCGCGGCCGACTGGCTGACCAGTGCGTGGGACCAGAACACCGCGATGCGGTACTCGACGCCGGGCGTCGCCGCGGTGGAGGCCGTCGCCGGTGCGTGGGCGCTGGACCTGCTCGGGCTCCCGCCGGACGCCGACGTCGGGTTCGTCACGGGCGCGACGATGGCCAACTTCACCGGCCTGGCGGCCGCACGGCACCAGGTGCTGGCGGACGTGGGCTGGGACGTCGAGAGCGCCGGTCTGGCAGGCGCCCCACGCGTGCGGGTGCTCGTGGGCGCCGAGCGGCACGAGACGGTCGACCTCGCGCTGCGCTACCTCGGGCTCGGGACGCCGACGGCCGTCGCCGCGGACGACCAGGGGCGGCTCGTCGTCGGCGAGCTGGCGCGCGCGCTGGAGAAGGGGAGCGGCCCGACGATCGTGTGCCTGCAGGCGGGCAACCTGCACTCCGGCGCGTCCGACCCTCTCGCCGACGCCATCGACGTGGCGCACGCGCACGGCGCCTGGGTGCACGTCGACGGGGCCTTCGGGCTGTGGGCCGCGGCGTCGCCCCGCCTGCGCGCGCTCGTCGCCGGCCACGAGCGGGCCGATTCGTGGGCCACCGACGCCCACAAGACCCTCAACGTGCCGTACGACTGCGGCCTCGCGATCGTCGCCCGGCCCGAGTCGCTGCGCCGGGCGTTCGGCATGCACGCCGACTACTTCTCGACCTTCCAGGGCGCCGGCGACCCGCTCGAGAAGGTGCCCGAGCTGTCCCGGCGGGCTCGCGGCGTGCCGGTCTGGGCCGTGCTGCGGTCGCTCGGGCGCAGCGGCGTCGCGGACCTGGTCGACGCGATGGTGGCGAACGCCCGGGCCGTCGCGGACGGGATCGCGGCCATCGACGGGGCCGAGATCGTCAACGACGTCGTCTACACCCAGGTCTGCGTCGCCTTCGGTTCCGACGACCGCACCCGCGAGGTCACCGCGCGGGTGCTGGCCGACGGCGTCACGTGGATGTCCGGGTCCCGGTGGCGCGGCCGGGACGTGCTGCGGGTGTCGGTGAGCAACTGGTCGACGGACGCCCGGGACGTCGCGCTGTCGGTCGACGCCGTGCGGCGGGCGTCGACCGACTGACGCGACTCAGTGGGTCTGGTCGGGGTCGACGGGTCGGGCGACCGGGGGACCCGCCGGCGGGTCGAACGGGTTGCCGGGTCCGGCCGCCAGCGGCTGGGCGACCCGCGGCGGGACCGGTCCGCGCCGGCGCCTGGCCCACCGGGTCGCCGCGACGGCCAGCGCGGCGAGGGCGCCGCCGAACGCGAGCCACGGCAGCAGGACCCCGAGCACGATCGCGATGCCCGCCATGAGGTCCACGAGAGAGCCCCAGCCGGTGGCCAGACCCTCGAGGAACGACTGCGGGCCGGTGGGCGGCACGGGCGGCGGGACGGGCTCGACGCGGGGCGGCAGGTCGGGACCGACGAGCGCGACCCGGATGGTGGACAGCGAGACCTGCTCGGCGATCGAGGCGCGCTGCGAGCGCAGCGACTCCAGGGCGGTCTCGCGCTCGGTGAGGGCGTTCTCCGCGGTGACGATGTCGTCGTGCGTCGTGGCGACGGCGAGCAGGTTGGTCATCCGGCCGACCGAGAGCTCCATCGCGTGGATGCGCGCGTCGAGGTCCTGGGCCGCCGCCGTGACGTCCTTCTTCACCAGGTCGACCGATCCCACCTCACCGAGCTCGCGCAGGGCGATCAGGGTGGGGGTGACCGCGGCGGCGGGGAGCCGGACGGTGAGCTGGGCGGTGGCCACCTCGGTCTCGGTGGCCGCCTTCTCGGCGCGGTCGTCCACCCGTCCGCCGGCGTCCTCGGTCAGGCGCACGATCGCGTCGGCGGCCTCCTGGGGGTTGTCGACGGACATCGCCACGTCGCCGGTCTGCACCACCTGACGGTTCTCGGTCGCCCGGTTGGCGGCGGGCGCCACAGAGCCGTCCGTCCCCTCCTCGGGCACGGTCCCGGTGTCGACACCGCCCTCGTCGGCTCCGACGGCGCCGGAGTCGGCGCCGGTCTCCGACTGCACGTCGCCCGCGCTGGCGCCGCTGTCTCCGGAGCTGCAGGCGGTGAGCGTGGCGCTCAGGGCGAGGATGCCGACGACCACCAGACGGGCGGTGCGGGCACGGACCTTCGTGGCGGGGTGTCTCGTCGTCGGCGTCATGGCGCGACCGTAGGGGGACCGGCGCGGGCCCGGGGCCGACGTGATCCGATCGTGACTGCGCCGGCGCCACTGGGTCACAATCGTGACCGGGCTGTCACCGGACCGCGTTCGTGCTGCTCAGACGGCGTAGGCGTGCGCCGTCCACAGGTGCACCGCGGCGAACGCGCGCAGCGGCCGCCACGGTGCGGCCAGGCGGGTGACCCCCGCTGCGGTGCCGACGTCGAGCGCGCGGCGCAGCACCAGGTCGCCGACGGGCAGCGCGTCGCGGTCGCCCAGCACGCGCAGCGCGAGGTAGTCCACGGTCCACGGGCCGATCCCCGGCAGCGCCAGCAGCCGCGAGCGGACGTCCGGTGCTCCCGGGGCGAGCGTGAGGCCGTCCGCGCAGGCCTGCGCGAGCGCGTGCAGGGTGCGGGCGCGGGCGTGCGTGATCCGCACGACGCGCTGCAGCTCCACCGGGTCGACGGCGGCGAGGCGCTCCGGCGACGGGTGCACGAGGAGCCCGCCCGGGCCGGGGCTCCCGTACGCGGCGGCGAGCCGCCCCCCGAACGTGCGGGCCGCGGCGAGGGAGACCTGCTGGCCCAGCACCGTGGTCACCGCCGCCTCGAAGCCGTCGGGGTGACCGAGCACGCGCAACCGGGGGCGGGCCCGGAGCAGCGGCCCGAGCAGCCGGTCGTCCCCGAGGGCGGCGCGCACGGCGTCGAGGTCGTCGGCCACCCCGAACCACCGGTCCGCCAGGTCCGCGAGCTCCGCCTCGGACCCGGCCGACGCCGTCAGCGTGATCCGGTCCGCCGCGAGCGTCGCCTCGACGAGCGACGGGACGCCGTCCAGCCGCACGACCCGGCGCACGGTGCTGCCCTCGACGACCTCGACGCCAGGGACGGCGTGGGCGATCAGCGAGCCCAGTGCCGGGACGGGATCAAACGGACGCCGGACGGCGAGGGTGCTGTTCATCGTCTCCTCCGGCTTTGCCAACACAAGATGGTCACATGGAAAGGATGCGGTGCCCGCGTGGTAGTGCTAGAACTGTCTTAGCCGATCGTCCCGGGTGACCGGAGCGACCGGCAGGCCGCAAGTTGGCCGCGTTGCCGAGGGTCACGGCGAGAGCCGGGCCGCCCGTGAGGGTTCAGGGAGTGCGCCAAGCCTCGTGCCGGCGAGACGCCTCTCCGTGGCGCCCCGTCCCCGGGAAATGGGGACGGGGCGCACCTACGTCCGGACTGCCTACGCTGAGGGCGTGCTCCCTCTTCTGCTGGCCGGCGCCACGGACGCGTCGGTGGCCGACGGCGTGCAAGGTTTCGTCGTCCCGACCATCGCCCTGCTCGCCGCCGTCGTCATCGCGTACCTCACGGCCACGCTCCTGTCCGCGCTGGTCAACCGGGCCGCCCGCAAGTCCGCCGTCGCCGCCGACCTGACCCGGCGGTCGCGCAGGCCCGTGCGTGCGGTCCTGCTCGTCGTGGCGGTGTGGGTCGCGCTGCGCCTGAGCACGGACCCGGCCGACTGGACGCGGACGGCCGAGCACGTGCTGCTGATCGCGCTGATCGTCACCGGGGCGTGGCTGATCGGCAGCCTCGCCTTCGTGCTCGAGGACGCGGCGCTGCAGCGGTACCGGATCGACGTGGCCGACAACCGGCACGCCCGCCGCGTCCGCACGCAGGTCCAGGTCCTGCGGCGCATCACCGTGGCGGTCCTGGTGGTCTGCGCGATCGCCGCGATCCTGCTGACCTTCCCCTCGGCGCGCACCCTCGGCGCCAGCTTGCTCGCCTCCGCGGGGCTGCTGTCGATCGTCGCCGGCCTCGCCGCGCAGAGCACCCTCGCCAACGTCTTCGCCGGGCTGCAGCTCGCGTTCACGGACGCGATCCGGGTGGACGACGTCGTGGTCGTCGACGACCAGTGGGGCCGCATCGAGGAGATCACGCTCACCTACGTGGTGGTGCACATCTGGGACGACCGCCGCCTGATCCTGCCCTCGACGTTCTTCACGACGACCCCCTTCGAGAACTGGACCCGCCGCGCGGCCGACCTGCTGGGCACGGTCGAGCTGGACGTCGACTGGGAGGTCCCCGTCGAGGCGATGCGCGGCGAGCTCACGCGGCTGCTGCAGGACACCGACCTGTGGGACCGGCGGGTGGGCATCCTGCAGGTCACCGACGCCGTCGGCGGGTTCGTCCGCGTCCGCGCGCTGGCCAGCGCCGTCGATGCGCCGACCCTGTTCGACCTGCGGTGCTACGTGCGCGAGGGGCTGGTCGGGTGGCTGCAGCGCGAGGCCCCGCAGAGCCTGCCCAAGACCCGGTGGGAGGGCACGACGCCGCCCACCGGCCGCCGCGCCCGCCCCGAGACGGCCCCCACGCCCACCACCTCGACGTCCGTCCTGCCGGTCCCCGGTGCCTGGTCAGCCGACGAGACGCAGACCATCCGGACCGGTGGGCAGGACTCGCGGCTGTTCACCGGCAGCATCGAGGCGCTGGAGCGCTCGCGGAGCTTCTCAGGCCCGGGGCAGGACGTCATCGCCGAGCGCGAGCAGAGCGCCGAGGACCACGGGGAGGGCCGGCAGCCCTGAGCCCGATCCGGCCGGTGACGCCCGAGGCGCTCGTCGAGGAGCTGGCGCAGCGCGTGGCAGGGCTGCCGGCGCGGGCGCGCGTGCTCGTGGACGGCGCCCCGGCGACGCAGCCGGGCCACCTCGCCGACGCCCTGGTCGATCCGCTGCGCGCTGTCGGCAGGCCGGTCGTGCGCGTGCACGCCGACGACTTCCTGCGGCCCGCCTCGGTCCGGTTCGAGCGCGGGCGGCACGACGCGGACGCGTACCTGGAGGAGCGGTGGGACGTCGGCGCGCTCGCCCGGGAGGTGCTCGACCCGTTCGCGGAGGACGGGCGCTACCTGCCGACGCTCTGGGACGCCGCGCGGGACCGCGCCACGCGTGCGGCGTACGCACAGGCGCCCGACGGGGCGGTCCTGGTGCTGGCGGGGAGCCTCCTGCTCGGTCGACGGCTCGACGCCGAGCTCACGGTCCACCTCACCGTGCGGGCGGCGACGCTGGCGCGGCGGACGCCGGCGGAGGAACGCTGGACGCTGCCGGCGTTCGCGCGGTACGACGACGAGACGGTGCCGGCGCAGGTGGCGGACGTGGTGGTGCACGTGGACGACCCGCGGCACCCGGCGCTCGAGGTCCGCACGCGCGCTACTGCGTGACGGCCGCCGTGACCCGCGCGGCCAGGCGGCGCATGGCGTCGGCCAGCTCGGGTGGTCCCACCGCGCGCAGCGGCACGCCGAACATGGTGAACGTCGCCGCGACCCCGTCCCACGACCAGGCGCTGAGCGCCACGCGGCTGCGACCCTCGCCCAGGGACTCGACGACGGCGTCGCGGCCGACCCACCGGGTCACCTCGGTCGCGGCCATGTCCACCTCGGCCTCGCCACGGCACGGCCACGGGGCCACCGCGGCGAACCGTTCCGCGACGAACGCGGCGACGTCGGGAGCGGGCAGCGCGCGGGGGGCGTAGCGCGGACCGGATCCGGACCTGGGGGTCATCCGGTCGACGCGGAACGTCCGCCAGTCGGCGCGGTCGAGGTCGAACCCGACGAGGTACCAGCGGCCGCCCCAGGTGACCAGGTGGTGGGCCTCGGCCCGGCGGGCGGGTCGCGGCCCGGCGTCGCTGCCCCCCGCGTAGTCGAAGCGGAGCACCTCGTGGGCACGGACCACGGCGCCGACCGCCAGGAGCACGTCGCGATCGACCTGGGGACGATCGCCGCGACGGGCGACGGTGGTGACCTGGAGAGCGTCGGCGGCCGCGCGCAGCCGCGCCGGCATGACCTGGCGGAGCGTCGCGAGCGCCCGGACCGCGGCCTCGTCGACCCCCGCGACCCCGCTGGACGCGGTCTGCAGCGCGACGACCAGGGCGACGGCCTGCTCGTCATCCAGGAGGAGCGGTGGCATCTGGGTGCCGGCGTCGAGCCGGTACCCGCCCTCGGGACCCTTGGTCGCGTGCACCGGGTAGCCGAGCTCCCGCAGGCGGTCCACGTCGCGACGGACGGTGCGCGGGCTGACGCCGAGGCGGTCGGCGAGGACGCCACCGGGCCAGTCACGGCGCGCCTGGAGCAGGGACAGCAGCGACAGGAGACGGGACGCCGGCGTCGACATGTCTCCAGGGTGGCACGGGTAGCGGACAGGATCTGGCCGCTACGCGCGCCAGGCTGGTGCAGCACCCACAGACGAGGGAGAACCCATGATCCAGACACGAGGACTGACCAAGGACTTCGTGGTGAGCCGAGACGAGACCGTGCACGCCGTGCGCGGCATCGACCTCGACATCGCCCCCGGCGAGCTCGTGGCCGTGCTCGGGCCCAACGGCGCCGGCAAGTCCACCACGATCCGCATGCTCACCACCCTGGTCCGACCGACGGCGGGGTCGGCGACCGTCGCGGGCACCGACGTGGTGGCCGACCCGGCGACCGTCCGGCGCCACATCGGCTACGTCGGCCAGGGCAACGGCGCCGGGCACCAGCAGCGCGCCGCCGACGAGCTCACCCTGCAGGGCCAGGTCTACGGGCTCGACCGGGCCGCGGCCCGACGTCGCACGGGCGAGCTGCTCGAGGCGCTCGACCTCACCGCGCTCGCCCGGCGCAAGGTCGGGGACCTGTCCGGTGGGCAGCGCCGACGCCTCGACGTGGCGCTCGGCCTCGTGCACGCACCCCGGCTGCTGTTCCTGGACGAGCCGACCACCGGGCTCGACCCCCACAACCGCGCCAACCTGTGGGAGCACATCGCGCGGCTGCGAGCCGAGCACGACATGACGATCGTGCTCACCACCCACTACCTCGACGAGGCCGACACCATGGCCGAGCGCGTCGTCGTGGTGGACCACGGGCAGGTCATCGCCGACGACACGGCGGACGGACTCAAGCGCACGCTCGCCGGCGACCGCGTGGTGCTCACCGCCGCGGTCGGCGGGACGGCGTCGCTGGTGGCGTCGCTCGTCGAGCGGGTGCCGGGTGCGCGGGACGTGACCGTCGACGGCTCCCGCGTCGAGGGGCGCGTCGCGGACGCCGCGGCGGCGGTGCCCGGGCTGGTCCTCGCGGCCTCGGCGGCGGGAGCGCCGCTGCTCGAGGCGCTCGCCGTGCGGCCGACGCTCGACGACGTGTTCCTGGCCCTCACCGGCCGCAGCCTGCGCGACGACGGTCCGCACGCGGGCGACGACAGCACCGACGACCCCACCCAGGAGGCAGCAGCATGAGCGCGACGACCGCCGTCCGACCGAGCACCACCGTGACCACCGCCCGCCGGTCCTGGCCCGCAGACGTCTGGCTCGTCATGACCCGCGAGCTGCGGCCGGTGGCCCGCGAACCGTTCTCCGTGGTCTTCGGGCTCATCCAGCCTCTCGTGTTCCTCGGGCTGTTCGGACCCCTGCTGGCGGGCTCGGTGGGCGAGTCCGCGGGCTTCGAGGGCGCGGAGGTCTGGCAGTGGTTCGTGCCGGCGATCCTGGTGATGACCACCCTGTTCGGCACGTCGACCACGGGCTCCAACCTGCAGTTCGAGATGCAGACCGGGGCGCACGAGCGGCTGCTGGTCACCCCGCTGTCGCGCTCGTCGCAGCTGGTCGGCCGGTCCCTGAAGGAGATGGTGCCGCTGGTCGCACAGGCGGTGATCGTCATCCTCGTGATGCTGCCGTTCGGCTTCCGGGCCGACCCCGTCGGGGGACCGCTCGGCCTCGTGATGCTCGCCGTGCTCGGCGTGGGGCTGGGCTCACTGAGCTACGCGCTGGCCATCGCGGTGCGCAAGCAGGAGTGGATGTTCTGGGTGGTCCAGCAGACCGTCCTGTTCCCGCTGCTCATCCTGTCCGGCATGCTCCTGCCCCTCGAGACCGGGCCGCAGTGGATGAAGGCGGCCTCCGCGTTCGACCCCCTGCGCTGGGTGGTCGAGGCGGAGCGGGCGCTGTTCGCCGGCGACCTGAGCAGCAGTGCCGTGGCTGCCGGCTGGCTCGCGGCGGTGCTCACCGCCGCGGTCGGGCTGGCCGTCGGGGTCCGCACCCTGCTGCGCAGCACCGACTGAGCACCTCACATCGCCCGTCCGTCGCACGTCTTCCGGGTGGAGCGCGCGACGGGCGGGCGATGTCAGTGGGTGGGGGAATGATGGCGAGCATGACGGTCCAGGACGACGTGGGGGATCTGCGGCTGCTCGACGAGACCCGGGTGGTCCACGCCGTCGTGCCCTCGCCGGTGGGTCCGCTCACGCTCGTCGCCCACGACGGCGGGCTGTCCGCGCTGCTGCTCCCCGACTCGAAGTACGAGGCGGTGCAGGGTCCGTTCGGCGAGCGGGTGGATGACGCGTTCGACGAGGTGCGCAGGCAGCTGGACGAGTACTTCGCAGGCACGCGCACCGAGTTCGACCTCCCGCTGCACCTGATCGGCACCACGTTCCAGAAGCGCGTGTGGCGGGGGCTGCTCCGGATCCCCTACGGGCAGACGCGGTCCTACGGGGACCTCGCCGCGGAGATCGGGCTAGACCCGCGGACGTCCTCGAGGGCGGTCGGGGCGGCCAACGGGCGCAACCGGATCGCGATCGTCGTCCCGTGCCACCGCGTGATCGGTGCCGACGGCTCGCTCACCGGGTTCGCCGCGGGGCTGGACCGCAAGCGGTTCCTGCTCGGGCACGAGGCCAAGGGCCGCCCGCGCGAGCACCTGCTGTTCTGAGGAGGGTGTCCCGCCCACGCCGCCGGTGGCACCATGAGTGCCATGGCGCTGGTCCGCTACGTGGCGACCGCCGCCGAGGCCGCCGGCACCGCCGCCGAGCAGGTGCCCGCCTCGACGGTCGGTGAGCTGCGCGCCCAGGTGCTCGCCCGCCACGGCGGCGAGCTGGCCCAGCTGATCGGCGGGTGCGCGTTCGTGGTCGACGGGGTCATCTCCGACGACGGGGCCAGGCTCGGTCAGAGCGACGTCGTCGACGTGGTGCCCGGCTGACGGCTCCCCGGATGCGCCGCCCGCACTTCGCTGCGAGCGTGTGCGCATGAGAGTCGTCGTCGTCGGTGCCAGCGGGAACGTCGGCACCGCGTTGTTGCGGCGCCTCGCCGACGACGGCACCGTGACGTCCGTGGTGGGGGTCGCGCAGCGGGTCCCGACAGGTACCCCGCCGCCGCCGTACCGCGCCGCGACCTGGGTGCGCTGCGATGTCGCCGACCCGTCCGCGGTCGACGTCCTCGCGCCGGCGTTCGCGGGGGCCGACGCCGTCGTGCACCTCGCGTGGGCCATCCAGCCGAGCCACGACCGGCGCCGGCTGCACGACGTCAACGTCGCGGGCACCCGGCACGTCCTCGCGGCCGCCCGGCGGGCCGGGGTCCCCCACGTGGTGGCCGCCTCCAGCATCGGTGCCTACTCCCCGGCCCCCGACGACGTGCCGCGCGGAGAGGGCTGGGCCGTGGACGGCGTGCGGTCGTCGTCGTACAGCGTGGACAAGGTTGCGGTCGAGCGGATGCTCGACGAGGCGGAGGAGGCCGACCCGGCCGTCACCATCGCCCGGATGCGGCCCGCGCTGGTCTTCCAGCACGCGGCCGGGCACGAGATCTCGCGGTACTTCCTCGGGCCGTGGGCACCGAAGCGAGCGCTGGCCGGGTACCTCGGGATGCTGCCGTGGCCGACGGGTCTGCGCCTGCAGGTGGTGCACGCGGACGACGTGGCGGCGGCCTACCGGGAGGCGGTCGTGCGTCGCGTGCGGGGACCGTTCAACCTGGCGGCCCCGGACGTGCTGCGCGGACAGGACGTGGCCGACGTCGTGGCCCGTGGACGCCTCCGGGAGGTGCCGGCCGAGGTGGCCCGCGCCGCGGTGGCGACCGGCTGGCACGCGCGGATGGTGCCGGTCGGGCCCGGCTGGCTGGACATGGCGCTGGCGGCGCCGGTGCTGGACACGTCCCGCGCCGAGCGGGAGCTGGCCTGGCGGCCGGCCTGGTCGGGCGCCGCCACGCTGGCGGACATGGTGGCCGGGATCGCGGCCGGCGCCGGGACCGCGAGCCCGCCCCTGCGGCCACGGCGACGCTGAGCCTGGCATCCTCGACGGCATGACGGACCACATCCCCGCCGAGCGGCACGTCTACGGCCGCCCCGACGCCCCCGTCACCGTGCTGGAGTTCGGTGACCTCGAGTGCCCGTACTGCCGCGCCGCGGCGCCGGTGCTGCGTGAGCTGGTGGACACCTCCGACGGGCAGGTGCGGCTGGTGTGGCGGCACTTCCCGCTGTTCGAGGTGCACCCGTACGCTCTTGCGGCGGCGCTGGCGACGGAGTCGGCCGGCGCCCACGGCAGGTTCTGGGACCTGCACCAGGAGCTGATCAGCCACCAGGACCGGTTGGCGGACCAGGACCTGCGGGCGGCCGCCGAGCGGCTGGGGCTCGACCCGGAGGAGGTCGCGGGGGACGGCGCGCAGGCCTACGCCCCGGCGGTCTCCGCCGACTACTCCGCGGGCATCGAGCTCGGGGTGCGGGGGACACCCACGATCTTCGTCGGCGGCACCCGCTTCCACGGGAAGCCGACGCTGCAGCGGCTGCGCGAGGCCGTCGAGGCGGTGCGATGAGGACCGCGCTCGTCACGGGCGCCGGCCGGGGGATCGGCCGGGGCATCGCGCTGGGGCTGGCGCAGGCCGGGTACGCGGTGGCGCTGGTCGGCCGGACGCGTGCGCACCTCGACGCGGTCGCGGACGAGATCGGCGGGGACGTCTGCGTGGCGGCGGCGGACCTGATCGACGCCACCGCCGTGCTCGACGCGGTCGCGCGGGTCGAGGAGGAGCTGGGCGGGATCGGGCTGCTGGTCAACAACGCCGGCGTCATCGAGCGCGCCGAGGTGCCGTTCGCCGACGACGACGTGGAGGACACCTGGCGCGTGATCGAGGCGAACGTCCGCGGGCCGCTGCTCGTCACCCACGCGGTGCTGCCCGGCATGCTGGCGCGGGGGGACGGCCGCGTGCTCCACATCAACTCCGGGGCCGGGCACCGGGCGATGACGACGTACACCGGCTACGCGATCAGCAAGGGCGCGCTGGCCCGGTTCACCACCCAGCTCGACGCGCAGTACCGCGATCGCGGCATCCGGGTGCTCGACCTGGCACCGGGAACCGTGCAGACCGCGATGACGGGCTCGATGCCGGTGCACCAGGACCGCACCGAGTGGACGCCCGTCGAGGCGGTCGCCGAGCTGGTCCGGGCGTTCGGGGACGGGGAGCTCGACGCGCTGTCCGGTCGGTTCGTGCGCGCGGGGACGGACACGGTGGACTCGCTGCGCGCCGCGGCGGCGCAGATCCTGGCGACGGACGCGCGGACGCTGCGTCTGGCTCCCTACGGCGACAAGGACCCGGTGGTGTGATGGACCCGATCCGGCACGAGCTCGTGGTGGCCTGCACGCCCGCCGAGGCGTTCGACGCCTGGGTGGACGACATCGGGCAGTGGTGGCACCCCGACTACACGCCCGACCCCGCCGGCTTCCTGGGGGCGGCCATCGAGCCGCGCGTGGGCGGTCGCGTCTACCTGGTCGACGCCACGCTCGGCGAGGTCGACTGGGGCAGCGTGCTGGCCGTCGCCCCCGGAGCGCTCGTCGTGCACACGTCCTGGCTCGGGCAGGACCCCGCACACCCCAGCAGGCTCGCCGTGCAGTTCGTCCCGCTCGACCAGGGCGGGACGCGCGTCGAGCTCGCCCACGAGGGCTGGGACGAGTCCAACGTGGAGTTCCGGCACAAGTTCACGGAGTGGCCCCTGATCCTCGACCGCTACGCCGCGTTCGTCGCCCGGACCCGCTAGCCCTGTGCACGCGACGACCGACGTCGACGTGTCACCAGGCACCACCGAGCTGCCCACCACCGCGCCGCCCGTCACGCCGACCGACGAGCCGACGTCGCCGTCTGCGACTCCGACCCCGCTCCCCACGACCCCGACCGAGACGGTCACGCCCACCGACGCGGCGACCGCCGAGCAGCCGGTGACGGAGGGACCGTCTCCGACGGTGTCGCAGGTGCCCGTGCCCACCGAGACGGTGGTGGTCCAGGTGCCGTGGACACGCGACCCCGCGGTCACCAGCTCGACGATCCCGCTGGGGGCGATCGTCACCGCGCTGCTGGTGCTCGTCCTCGCGGCGACCGCGCTCGCCCTGCTGTTCCGGCGCTACCGCCGGCTCGGTCCGGTGGGCGTGCCGGCAGCGGCCGCGCTGGAACCGGCCGCCTCCACGACAGAGATCGGCGTCCTGGACGACAGGCGTGCGGTCGCGGTCCCCGCCGAGGAGCAGGCGGACACGGTCGCCACCGTCCGGTTCCTCATGGCGCTCGGTGAGGCGATGATCGACTCGAGCGCGCCGGTGGTCCAGGTGACCCGGACGCTCGAGCGGGTGGCGGCGATCAACGGCGCACCGCAGGTCGCGGTCATCGCGCTGCCCACCGCCCTCCTGGTCTCGGTACCGGGCCAGGCGTCCGTGCAGACCGCCGCCTCGTCGGCCGGCTGGCGGAGCCTGCGCCTGCACCAGGTGCAGGACGTGCTCGGCGTGGCCGACGACGCCGAGGCCGGCACCGTCGGCCCGGTCGAGGGTGCCGCGCGGATCGAGGCGGCCGTCTCGGCGCCACCGCTGTACGGCGGGCCGACCCGCGTCCTGGGGTACGTCGGGGTCTCGGCGGGGCTCGCGATGATCCTCGGCGGAAGCCTGGTCGACGTCCTCGTCGCCTCCGTGCTCGGCGCCGCGATCGCCGGCCTGCAGGTGGCGACCGCGCGCCTGCCCGCGGCCTACCAGGCGCTCGTGGTCCTGGGCTGCGCGTTCGTCGTGTCCGGCGCGGTGTTCCTGCTGTCCCGCACCGGGATCGACGTCGGTGGGCTCGCTCCGCTGGTCGCGCCCCTGGTCACCTTCCTGCCCGGCGCGCTGCTCACCACCGCGGCGATCGACCTGGCCACCCGCCAGATGATCGCGGGCTCGGCGCGGCTGGCTGCCGGGGTGATGCAGCTGGTGCTCCTGGCGCTGGGCGTCACCGGGGCCGCCGCGCTGGTCGGCGTGCCCGCGTCGCAGGTCGGCACCGCCTCCGCCCAGCCGCTGGGCTGGGCCGGGCCGTGGCTCGGGGTGCTGGTCTACGGCACCGGGGTCGTGTTCCACCACTGCGCCCGGCGCACGGCGCTGCCGTGGATCCTGCTCGTGCTCGTCGTCGCCTACGCCGGGCAGGTGCTCGGGGGGCTGTTCTTCGGCGGGGTGTTCTCCGCGTTCATCGGGGCGCTGGTCATGACGCCGGTGGCCATGTTCGCGGCCACCCGCCCGACCGGGCCCCCGGCGCTCGTCGGGTTCCTGCCGGGGTTCTGGCTGCTGGTGCCCGGCGCGCTCGGGCTGGTGGGGGTCACCTCGATCCTGGGCGACGGGGCTCGCGCGCTCGACACGGTCGTCGCCGCCGGCACGACGATGGTCGCCATCTCGCTCGGCGTCCTGGCGGGGATCGCCCTCGGTTCGGCGGTGGGGCGCCGCGCGGGGCTGGCCGTGACCCGGTTCTAGTCCGGCGCGCGCCAGGGCAGCGGCGGCAGCGGCGGCGGGGCGTCGCTCAGCGGGGAGCACAGCGGCAGCTTCTCGCCGAGCCACCGCAGCAGCACCGAGCCCAGCACCGCCGCGGTCAGGGAGCCCGCCAGGATGCCGATCTTCGCGTCCTGCAGGTGCTGGGCGTCGTCGAACGCGAGCTCCGCGATGAACAGCGAGATGGTGAACCCGATGCCGGCCAGCACCGCCCCGCCGAGCAGGTGGCCCCAGCGCACGCGGCCCGGCAGCTCACCGAGCCCGAGCCGGATGGCGAGCGTCGCGGCGCCGGTGATCCCGATGGCGTTGCCGAGCACCAGCGCGACCGCGACGCCGATGGCCAGGCGGGACTGGGCAGCGGCCTCGAGGGACTCCATGTCCAGCTGGATCCCGGCGTTGGCCAGGCCGAACAGCGGCACCACGACGAACGCGCTCCACGGGTGCAGCATCCGCTGCAGCCGGTCGTTGGTGGGCACCGCCGCGCGCGCCGCGAGCTCGGTCAGGTGCTCCCGCTCCGCCGTGGCGTCGTCCATGAGCTTGCGGCCGTAGCCGCCGACCTCCTCGATGACCTCCGGGTCGGCGGGCCGCGCGGGGACGAGCAGCCCGAGGATGACGCCCGCCAGGGTCGCGTGCACGCCGGACGCCTCCACGGCGAACCACAGGGCGATCCCGGCGAGCACGTACGGCGCCAGCTGCCACACGTTGAGCCACCGCAGCACCAGGATGCCGACGACCACCGCGCCCGCCAGGGCGAGGGCGGTCAGGTCGACGTCGTCCGTGTAGAACACCGACATCACGGTGATGGCGCCGATGTCGTCAACGATCGCCAGGGTGAGCAGGAAGAGGCGCAGCCGGTCTGGGCACTGCGGGCCGAACAGGGCGAGGATGCCGACGAGGAACGCGGTGTCGGTGGACATCACGACGCCCCAGCCGTGCGCTGCGTCGGTGCCGCCGTTGAACGCCAGGTAGACGAGCACCGGGACGAGCAGGCCACCCAGGGCGCCGAGCGCGGGGACGGCGACGGTGCGCTTGTCGCGCAGCTCGCCCGTGGTCGCCTCGCGGCTGATCTCCAGGCCGACGACCGTGAAGAAGATGGCCATGGCGGCGTCGTTCACCCAGTGGTGCAGGTCGAGGTCGATCCCCCAGGTGCCCAGGTGGAAGCCGGCGGACGTGCTCCACAGCGACTCGTAGGAGTCGGCGAACGGCGAGTTGACCCAGACGAGGGCGACCACGGTGGCGGCCAGCAGGTAGACGGCGCTGCCGGCCTCGTTGGTGAGGAAGTTCTTGACCGAGGGCTGCAGCGCGGGCAGGGAGACCCGCAGCGACGGGCCGGGGGTGGTCGAGGTCGTCGACATGCGGATCAACGTCGCAGGTGATCGGCCACGACGCAACGGGCGTTCGCCGTCGGCGTCAGAGGTGCTTCTCCGGGTCGCCCCGCAGCGCGGCCACGTGGTCGGGCACGTAGGTCGACAGCTCGCGCGGCGGACGTTCGTAGCCGTTCGAGGCGGCGGGCCGGTCCGGCAGGACCACCTTCTCGCGCGGGACGTCGGTGTACGGGATCGTCGAGAGGAGGTGGCTGATCATGTTGAGCCGCGCGTGCTTCTTGATGTCCGACTCCACGATGAACCACGGGCTGGCCGGCACGTCCGTGTGCACCAGCATCTCGTCCTTGGCCTTGGAGTACTCCTCCCAGCGGCTCAGCGACGCGGTGTCCATCGGGCTGAGCTTCCACTGCCGGACGGGGTCGTTCAGCCGGGACCGGAAGCGCTTCAGCTGCTCGGTGTCGGACACGGAGAACCAGTACTTGCGCAGCAGGATGCCGTCCTCGATGAGCATCTGCTCGAAGATCGGCGTCTGGCGCATGAAGCGGGTGTACTCCTGCGGCGTGCAGAAGCCCATGACCCGCTCCACCCCAGCGCGGTTGTACCAGGAGCGGTCGAACAGGACGATCTCGCCGGCCGCGGGCAGATGGGTGACGTAGCGCTGGTAGTACCACTGGCCCTTCTCGCGCTCCGTGGGCGTCGGCAGGGCCGCGATGCGCACGACGCGGGGGCTGAGGTACTCGGCGATCCGCTTGATCGTGCCGCCCTTGCCGGCGGCGTCGCGGCCCTCGAAGATCACGACGACCCGCGCACCGGTCTCCTGCGCCCACAGCTGCACCTTGACCAGCTCGGCCTGGAGGCGGAAGAGCTCGGCCTCGTAGACGTCGTTGGAGATCTTGTCTTTGTGCTTCTTCGCCGACTTCCCCGACTTCTTCGCCATGCCGGGACGGTACCGCCGGTGGTTCCTCGCCGCCCGACGTCCGCAGACGCGGTGGAACTCGCGCTTGATACCCGCATCTGCGGCACTACGATCACCGGATGAGCGAGTACCGGATCAGCGAGGCGGCGCAGCTCCTGGGCGTCAGCGACGACACGGTGCGCCGGTGGGTCGACTCGGGTGCGCTCGCGGCACGGACGGACGACGCGGGCCGCAGCGTGGTCGGTGGGGCCGAGCTCGCCGCGCTGGCCGTCGAGCGGGCGCGTACCCCGGACGACCCGGACGCCGGCTCCAGCTCGGCGCGCAACCGGCTCACCGGGCTGGTCACCCGCATCCTGTCCGATCCTGTGATGTCCCAGGTCGAGCTGCAGGCGGGACCGTTCCGGCTGGTCTCGCTGATGTCCACCGAGGCGGTGCGCGAGCTGGGGCTGGAGGTCGGGTCCCGGGCGACCGCCGTGGTCAAGGCCACGACCGTGCTGGTCGAGACGCCACGATGAGACGACGCGCGCTCGCCTGCTCGGCGGCCGCGGCGCTCGTGCTCGGCGCGTGCTCGCCCGCCGCGGAGCCCGCGCCGATCCGGGTCACGGTCTTTGCCGCCGCTTCTCTGCAGGGCGCGTTCGACCAGCTCGCCGCCGAGCTGGAGCGGCGCGACCCGGGCGTCGCGGTGGATCCGGTGACCTACGACGGCTCGTCCACGCTGGCGACGCAGCTGGTCGGCGGCGCCTCGGCCGACGTGTTCGCGTCGGCCGACCTGGCGACGATGGCCACCGTCGTGGACGCGGGCCTGGCAGCCGGGGAGCCCACGGTCTTCGCGACGAACACGCTGCAGATCGTGGTCGCGCGGGGCAACCCGCTGGGGATCGGCTCGCTGGCCGACCTCGCGGCGGTGTCGGGAGCGGGCGCCGACGTGGTGCTCTGTGCGGTCGCCGTGCCCTGCGGTGCTGCCGCCCGAGCGCTCCTCGACGGGGCAGGGGTGGCGCTCACGCCGGTGAGCGAGGAGCAGAACGTCAAGGCCGTGCTCACCAAGGTGCAGACCGGCGACGCCGACGCGGGCCTGGTCTACCGGACGGACGTGCTCGCGGCGGGCGGGACCGTCGAGGGGGTCGAGCTGAGCGAGGCGGCGTCGGCGGTCAACGAGTACCCGATCGTCGTGCTCTCGGGCAGCGACGCGGCCCAGGCGTTCGTGGACCTGGTGCACTCCGACGGCGGCCGCCGGATCCTCGCCGACGCCGGCTTCGGGGTGCCGTGACAGCGGTCGTGAGCCCGGAGCGCGCCCCGGCGCGGGAGCGCGTCGTCGGTGTGCCCGGTGTGCTCTGGCTGCCCGCCGCGCTCGCGGCCGGGCTGCTGATCCTGCCCGTGGTGGCTCTCGTCGTGCGCGCCGACTGGGCGTCCCTGCCCGCGGACGTGACGACGCCGGCCGCGCTGGACGCCCTGCGGCTCTCCCTGTCGACGTCCGTCCTCGCGACGCTCGCGTGCCTGCTGCTCGGCGTACCGCTGGCCGTCGTCCTGGCCCGCGCCGACGGCTGGCCCGCCGACGTGCTCCGCGCCCTGGTCACGCTGCCCCTCGTGCTGCCCCCGACCGTCGGCGGCATCGCGCTGCTGTACCTGCTGGGCCGGCGCGGGCTCGTCGGGCGGTCGCTCGACGCGTGGTTCGGGCTGACCGTCCCGTTCACGACGACGGCCGTGGTGATCGCCCAGGCGTTCGTCGCCATGCCGTTCCTCGTCCTCGCGGTCGAGGGGGCGCTGCGCACGGCCGGTACCCGGTTCGACCTGGTCGCCGCGAGCCTGGGCGCCGGGCGCTGGACGGTCCTGCGCCGGATCACGCTGCCGCTGGTCCTGCCGGGTCTGGTGAGCGGCACGGTGCTGTGCTTCGCCCGCGCGCTGGGCGAGTTCGGCGCGACGGCCCTGTTCGCAGGCAGCTCCCCAGGGGTGACGCAGACCATGCCGCTGGCCATCTACGCGGCGTTCAACGGCGCCGGGGTGACCCAGGGGACGGCCGTCGCCCTGTCGCTGCTCCTGGTGGCGGCGGCGGTCGCCGTGCTGCTCGCCGCCCGCGCATGGCGTCCCGGACGCGCGGCATGACCTCGCTGCACGCCGAGGTGGTCGTGCGTCGCGGCGCGTTCACGCTCGACGTCACGCTCGCGGCGCACCCGGGGGAGCTGGTGGCGGTCCTCGGGCCCAACGGGGCGGGCAAGTCGACCCTGCTGGCGGTCCTCGCCGGCCACCTCGTGCCGTCCCACGGCGTGGTGCGCGTGGGGGAGCGGACCCTGACCGCCGTGCGCGACGGGCGGACGGAGGCGGCGGTCCGGCCCGAGCGCCGGTCGGTCGGGCTGCTCGGCCAGGACCCGCTGGTGTTCCCGCACCTGAGCGCGCGGGAGAACGTGGCGTTCGGGCCGCGGGCGTCCGGGATGCGTGCGGCCGGGGCTCGGCGTGCGGCGGACGGGTGGCTGGCGTCCGTGGGGCTCGGGGACCTGTCGGACCGCCGACCCGGTGCGCTGTCCGGCGGGCAGCGGCAGAGGGTCGCGCTCGCCCGGGCGCTGGCCGCGGAGCCGGCGGTGCTGCTGCTCGACGAGCCGTTCGCGCAGCTGGACGTGCGCACCGCAGCCGAGCTGCGCGAGCTGCTCCGCGAGCAGGTACGGCGCACCCGCACGGCCGCCGTCCTGGTCACGCACGACGTGCTCGACGCGGTCACCCTGGCCGATCGGGTGGTCGTCCTGCACGACGGGCTGGTGGTCGAGCACGGCCGTCCGCTGGACGTGCTGGCCGACCCGGTCCACCCGTTCACGGCCGCACTGGCCGGCGTCAACCTCGTCGCCGGGGTCCTGGTGGCCGCGCCGGACGGCTCGACCGCCCTCGCCGGACCCGGCGGCGTCCTGGTCCCGTGCCCGCCGCAGCGTCCGGGCGGCCGCGCCCAGGTGACGTTCCCCCCGTCGGCCGTCACGGTGGGCGAGGGCTGGCCCGCACGCGTCGTCGACCTCGAGCCCGGGACCACGGGCGTGCGCGTACGGACCACCGGGGACGTGCTGGTCGACCTGCCCCCCGCGCGGGCCGCCGCGCTGGGGTGCCGACCTGCGCCTGAGCGTTCCCGTCGAGCACGTCCGGGTGCGCCCGCTCGCCTGAATCTCACAGGCCGCCCACGTGGCCGGTGCGCGAAAAGAACCGTGCGCGCAACCGTCCGGGCAGGTCGGGCGAAACATCCGCTCCCTAGCGTCGTCGTCGACCAGCCCCCCTTGCCCCTGTCCTCCCGGAGGTCCCCATGGCGACACAGCTCGCGACCGACGCCGGCACCACACCCGTCCTCGACGCTGCACCGCTCGAGCACCGACCCGGCCGGTGGATCGACGGCTGGAACCCCGAGGACGGTGGCCAGTGGGCCGCCGCCGGACGGGCGATCGCCCGCCGCAACCTCGGCCTGTCGGTGTTCGCCGAGTTCCTCGGGTTCGCCGTCTGGGCGCTCTGGAGCATCGTCGTCCCGCAGCTGCCGGCGGCCGGCTTCGCCCTCACGGTGGACCAGATGTTCTGGCTCATCGCGCTGCCGTCCCTGGTGGGCGCGACGCTGCGGATCCCCTACACGTTCGCGGTGCCCCTGTTCGGCGGCCGCAACTGGACCATCGTGTCCGCCCTCCTGCTGCTGGTGCCCACGATCGGCCTCGCGATCGCCGTGCAGAACCCGCAGCTGGGCTTTCCCGCCCTGCTCGCGGTCGCCGCGCTCGCCGGCGTCGGTGGCGGCAACTTCGCCTCCTCGATGGCCAACATCTCGTTCTTCTACCCGGAGCGGGAGAAGGGCCGCGCGCTCGGCCTCAATGCGGCGGGCGGCAACCTCGGCACGGCGGCCGTGCAGTTCGCAGTCCCGCTCGTCATCGTCGGCGCCGCCGGCATGGAGCTCGAGCGCGCAGGCCTGATGTTCGTGCCGCTCGTCATCCTGTCCGCGGTGCTCGCGTGGCGCTACATGGACAACCTGTCCCACGCCAAGGCGGACCCGCGTTCCTACGGCGTCGCGGCGCACTCGCGGCACACCTGGATCATCTCGTTCATCTACATCGGCACCTTCGGCTCCTTCATCGGCTTCTCCGGCGCGTTCCCCACGCTGCTGAAGAACCAGTTCCCCGAGGTCACGATCTCGATCGCGTTCGCCGGCGCCCTGGTCGGGTCCATCGCCCGCCCGCTCGGCGGCATGCTCGCCGACAAGCTCGGGGGCGCTCGGGTGACCGTCGCCTCGTTCGCGGTGATGGGGACCGGCGTGGTCTGCGCGATCTTCGCCCTGCGCGCCCACGCGTTCGGACCGTTCCTCGCCTCGTTCCTGGTCCTGTTCGTCGCCACCGGAGCGGGTAACGGCTCGGTCTACCGGATGATCCCCGCGGTGTTCCGGTTCGGTGCCGGCGACGCCGAGGACCGCGCACGCCGCATCAAGGCCGCCGCCGGGTGCCTCGGCATCGCCGGCGCGGTGGGCGCGTTCGGCGGCTTCCTCATCCCGCGCGGGTTCGCCGTCTCCACGACCATGACCGGGAACATCCAGGCGGCCCTCTGGGTGATCGTCGGCCTGTACGTCGTCATGGGCATCACGACGTGGGCCGTGTACCAGCGCCGCACCGGCAGCTTCGGCGCGACGGTCATCTGATGTCGTCCCGGTCCGCGTCGGCAGACACGCACTGCCCGTACTGCGCGCTGCAGTGCGCCCAGACGCTGCACGCCTCGAGCGACGGCACCGTCGCCGCCGCGGGCCGGGACTTCCCCACCAACAAGGGCGGCATGTGCCAGAAGGGCTGGACGTCGCCCACGCTCCTGCGGCACTCCGACCGCCTGACCACGCCGCTCCTGCGCGGTGAGCCGGTCTCCTGGGACACCGCCCTCACGTTCGTCGCCACCCGGCTGGCCGCCCTGCGCGGTGCCCACGGCCCGGAGTCCGTCGCCGTGTTCGGCGGCGGCGGTCTGACCAACGAGAAGGCGTACGCGCTCGGCAAGTTCGCGCGGACCGTGCTGGCCACGCCGAACATCGACTACAACGGCCGGTTCTGCATGGCGAGCGCGGCAGCCGGAGCGAACCGGACGCTCGGGCTCGACCGCGGGCTGCCGTTCCCGCTGGCCGACCTCGGCAGCGCGCAGGCGGTCCTGCTGCTCGGTTCCAACCTCGCGGAGACCATGCCGCCGGCCGTCCAGCACCTCGCCGGCGTGCGGGAGCGTGGCGGCCTGATCGTGGTCGACCCGCGGCGCTCGGCGACCGCGGACCTGACCACCGACGAGCGCGGCCTGCACGTCCAGCCCGTCCCCGGCACCGACCTCGCGCTGCTGCTCGGGATCGCGCACATCATCTTGGCCGAGGGCCTCGCGGACCTCGCGTACCTCGACGCGCGGACCACGGGTCTCGACGACATCCGCAGGTCGCTGGCCCTCTGGTGGCCCGAGCGGACCGAGCAGGTGACCGGTGTCCCCGTCGCCTCGCTGCGGCGCACCGCGTTCCTGCTGGCCAACGCGTCCCCGTCCCGCGGCGGGACGGGTGCGTACGTCCTCACCGGGCGCGGGGTCGAGCAGAGCACGCAGGGCACCGACACCGTGACCGCGGCCATCACGCTCGCGCTCCTGCTCGGTCTGCCGGGTCGGGTCGGGTCGGGCTACGGCGCCATCACGGGTCAGGGCAACGGGCAGGGTGGCCGCGAGCACGGGCAGAAGGCGGACCAGCTGCCCGGCTACCGGTCGATCGAGGACGAGTCGGCACGCGCGCACGTCGCCGGCGTCTGGGGCGTGGACCCGGCGGACCTGCCGCGCACCGGGATGCCCGCGATCGAGCTGCTGCGGTCGCTCGGCACGCCCGGCGGTCCGCGCGCGCTGCTGGTGCACGGGTCGAACGTGCTGGTCAGCGCGCCGGACGCGGACCGCGTGCGGGAGCGGCTCGCCGCCCTCGACCTGCTGGTGGTGTGCGACTTCTTCCCGTCGGAGACCGCCCTCCTGGCCGACGTCGTGCTCCCCGTGACGCAGTGGGCGGAGGAGGAGGGCACGATGACGTCGCTCGAGGGACGCGTCATCCGGCGCCGTCGCGCTCTGCCGCCGCCGCCCGGGGTGCGCAGCGAGCTGGAGATCCTCGCCGACCTGGCGGAGCGCCTGGGCTCGACGGTCCGGTTCGACACGTCGCCCGCGCTGGTGTTCGACGAGCTCGCCCGGGCGTCCGCCGGTGGCCGCGCCGACTACAGCGGGCTCAGCCACGCGCGACTGGATGCCGAGGCGGACCTGTTCTGGCCGGTTCCTGCGGGGCCGACGCCGCACCCCGGCACCCCGCGGATGTTCCTCGACCGCTTCGCGACGCCCGACGGACGCGCCCGGCTGATCCCGGTGGACCACCGCGGGCCGTCGGACGACCTGCGCCGCGACGCACCCCTGTTCCTGGTGACCGGGCGGGTGCTCGCGCACTACCAGTCCGGTGCGCAGACGCGCCGGGTGCCCGAGCTCGTGCGCAGCGCACCCGCACCCTACGTCGAGATCCACCCGCTGCTGGCCGACCGGCTCGGCATCGCCGAGTCCGACCTCGTGCAGCTGGACACCGGACGCGGCCGCGGGGTGGTCCGTGCCCGGGTGACCGACGCGGTCCGCACCGACACCGTGTTCCTGCCGTTCCACTGGGCCGGCACCAGCAGCGCCAACCGGCTCACCACCGACGCCACCGACCCGGTCTCCGGGATGCCGGAGTTCAAGGTGTGCGCGGTGGACGTCCGGCGGTGGGAGGGGCCGGTCGAGGTGCTCGAGGACGAGTCGTTGCTGTTCGCGGGGGAGGCCGTCCGATGAGCTCCGGGAACCAGGTCCGCGTCGTCGTGGTCGGCCACGGCATGGTCGGCGCGCGGTTCGTCGACGACCTGCACCAGCGGGACCCGAGGGGCCGGTTCCGCACCACCGTGCTCGGGGACGAGGAGTACGAGCCGTACAACCGCGTGCTCCTGTCCGAGGTGGTCGCGGGCAAGCTGGACGTCGCCTCGATCACCCTCCCGCGCGGTGCGCACCGCACCGGTAGCGAGGTGCTGCCCGGCACCCGGGCGGTCACCGTCGACCGGGCCGCCGGCGTCGTGCACGACCACGCCGGCGGGCGGCACCCGTACGACGTCCTGGTGCTGGCCACCGGAGCACGGGCGCGCATCCCCGACCTGTTCGGCCCGCGCGACGGCGACGACCTCCCCGCCGGCGTGCACGCGCTGCGCACCCTCGACGACGCACGCGAGATCGTCGCGGCCACGGTGAACGCGCGCCGCGCCGTGGTGGTCGGCGGCGGGGTGCTCGGGCTCGAGGTGGCGTGCGGGCTCGCCCACCGCGGCGTGCCCGTGACGGTGGTGCACGGGGGGACGCACCTCATGGACCGGCAGCTCGACGGTGCCGCTGCCACGGTGACCACGGCGCGGCTGACCTCGCTGGGCATCGCGGTCCGGGTCGCCGCCCGCACCGAGGAGGCGCTGGTCAGCGACGGGCGCGTCAGAGGCGTGCGGCTCGAGGGCGGCGAGGAGCTGCCCGCCGACCTCCTCGTCCTGACCGCGGGGACGTCCCCGGAGGTCGGCCTCGCCCAGCGCGCCGGTCTCGACGTGGGTCGCGGCATCGTCGTCGGGCCGGACCTGTCCTCACCCGCCGACGCGCGCGTCTTCGCCATCGGCGACTGCGCCGAGCCCCCCGAGGGCGGCAGCGGGCTCATCGCGCAGGGCTGGGACCAGGCGCGACGCCTCGCGACGCTGCTCACCGAGCCGTCGGCCGCACGCGATGACGTCCCGCTGCCGACCGTGGGTACCGACGTGGTCAAGGTCAAGGGCGTGGGGCTCGACGTCGTCGCCATGGGGATCAGCGGTCCGGCGGTCGGCGGGCGGCGGGTCCGGCTCAGCGACCCCGAGGGGGGCCGGCACATCGAGGTCGTCGTCGCGGACGGCCGCGTCGTCGGCGCCACCTGCGTCGGCGCCGGACCCGTCGCGGCGGACCTGGTCGCGGCCTACACGCGCGGCACGCCGGCACCGGCCGACCCCGCGCACCTGCTCATGCGTCCGGTGGCGGGCACCGCCGTGCCGGCCGCGAGCCCGACGATGATGCCGGACCGCGCGGTCGTGTGCCGGTGCAACGGCGTCACCAAGGGCGACATCGTCGGCTGCTGGCGGCACGGGGCACGCAGCGTGGACGACGTCGCCGCCGCGACCCGAGCGACCACCGGCTGCGGCGGCTGCCAGGACGCGGTCTGCGGCATCGTCGACTGGCTGCGCCGCTCCGACCCGGACCAGCCGACCCCCGCCCCGGCCCCGTCGACCCCCACCCCCCGCGAACGCACCCCGGCCTCCACGCCCTGACCCCGTCAACCGGCCCCTGCCCGTCGACCTCGCCGAGAACAACCCGGCTGCCGTTCTGACCGCCCGGAGCGGCAGCCATGTTGTTCTGGGCGTGGGGCGTGGGGCGTGGGGCGTGGGGCGTGGGGCGTGGGGCGTGGGGCGTGGGCGGTGGGGCGTGGCCGGGTCAGGTGACCGTGACGCGGACCGTGTCGTAGCCCGTGGCGCCGTCCGGGATGACGCCCGCCTGCGCACCGGTCTGCGGGCCCTGCGGGTCCGAGGCGCGGACGAACAGCTGGTACTCGCCGGGCTCGGCGTCCCACGTCCAGGACCACTGCCGCCAGGAGTCGATGCCGCCGTCGTCCGCCAGCGTCGCGTCGTTCCAGCTGCCGTCGTCGACCCGCACCTGCACGCCGGTGACGCCTCGGTGCTGCGCCCACGCGGTGCCGGCGACGACCACCGACCCGGCGTCGACGGCTGCTCCGGGCCGGGGCACCTCGATGCGCGACTGGGTCTTGATCGGTCCCTCGGGGGACCAGCCGCGGTCCGTCCAGTAGGCGGTGGCGTCGGCGAACCGCGTGACGCGGAGCTCCGTCACCCACTTGGTCGCGGACACGTACCCGTACAGCCCCGGGACCACCATGCGCACGGGGAAGCCGTGCTCGACGGGCAGCGGCTCGCCGTCCATCGCGACGGCCAGCAGGGCGTCGCGGCCGTCGGTGAGGGCGGCCAGCGGCGTGGACGCCGTGAAACCGTCGACGCTGCGGGAGAGCACCATGTCCGCGTCGCCGGTGGGCCGGGCCCGTGCCAGCAGGTCCGCGATGGGCAGCCCGAGCCACTTCTGGTTGCCGATGAGGTCACCGCCGACCGGGTTGGAGACGCAGGCCAGGGTCACCCACGCCTCGACCAGGTCGCCCGCCAGCAGCTCGTCCCACGTGAGCGTGACCTCCTGCTCGACCATGCCGTGCACGCGCAGGCTCCAGGTGCTCGGGTCCACCTGCGGGACCACCAGCGCGGTGTCGATCCGGTAGAACTCGTCCGCGGGCGTCTGCCACGGTCCGACGCCGTCGACGCCGATGTCGACCCCCGCCGGGACGGGTGCCGCGGTGGTGGACGGCTGCGGGATGCGGATCGCCGCGCGCGCCGCCTGCGCCCCGCGCGCCCCCGACCCGATGGCCCGGCCCACCAGAACCCCGACCGCGCCGAGCACGCCGGCCACGGCGGTGGCCTGCAGGAAGGCCCTGCGCGCGACGCCCTCGGGTCGCGGTCGGGCCGGTGCACCCGGCAGCCGCCGGACCAGCTCGCGCAACGTCAGCAGACCGGCCACCGCCCCCACGATGGCGGGCGCCGCGGCGAGCGTCCCGGCGTCGGGACGGCCCATCGCGGCCAGCCCGGCGACGGCTCCGAGGACCACGACCAGCGTCGCCCCCCAGGCCCACCGCCGCGCCGCGAGCACCCCGGCCAACCCCGCGAGCGCCAGGAGGACGATCACCTCGCCGACGCCGAGCACCACCTTGTCCGCGGTGCCGAACGTCGACGCGGCGGCGTCCTTCAGCCACGCGGGCGTCGCGTCGACGAACGCACCGCCGACCGCGACGAGCGGGTCGGTGGTCGGCCCGGTGAGCAGTGCGACGAGCGAGCCCACCCCGATCGTCACCACCCCGGCGGCCACGCCGGCGAGCGCGGCAAGAGCGGTGTCTCGACGTCCAGCCATCTGCTGCCTGCCTCCTCGGTGGCCGTGCACCCCGGCCTGCACAGACTCTGCCCCGCTCAGCGCCGGATGTCGTCACCCATGGTGCCTGCGCAGCCTGTGCGCCACACGGGGTTAGAGGGCCGGGGAGCCCAGCGTGGCGGGGACGTGCGCGCCGTGGCCCTGCGCGACCAGGGCATCCCGCACCCGTGCGGCGGCCGCGTCCAGCTCCGCCGCGGGCACGTCGTGGCGGGCGTTGCGGAACGACAGGCTGGCCTCGTCCCACGCGGGCAGCACGTGCAGATGCAGGTGGTCGACCTCGAAGCCGGCGACGAGAAGTGCGGCGCGCGGCGCGGACCAGGCGACCTGCTGCGCGGCGCCGATCGCCTTGGCGACGAGCATCAGGTGCGCGAGCACGTCGTCGGGCGCCTCGGTGAGCTGCACGATCTCGTCGCGCGGCACCACGAGCACGTGCCCGTCGGTGATCGGGGCGATGGTGCCGAACGCGACGGCGACGTCGTCGGCCCACACGAACCGGCCAGGGATGTCGCCGGCGATGATCTGGGTGAACACGGTGGTCATGGCGACCACGCTAGTCACGCGCGCTCGCGGGCGAGCCGCTGCAGGGCGAGCACGGTGTTCCAGTTGCGGGCCGTCCCGGAGCGCCCGGTCGCCTTCTCGAGCACGGGGAGCGTCAGCTTCGAGCGGCCGATGCCGTCCGGGTAGCAGGCATACGTCTCGTCGCCGGCGAACGCGACCTTCTCGTTGCCGTAGGGCGCCGGGTCGAACGAGGTGTCCTTCGGAGTGCCGTCCCAGCAGTAGAGGACCAGGTGGGAGGGGTCGGACGCGACCTCGTCGGGGAACGGGACGCGGGCCACGATCGCGTCCCACTGCGGCAGCGTCCGCGTGAGGACGGGGACGTCGAAGCCGAGCTCCGCACCGAGCGCCGCCGACAGCCCGGCGCCGACGTCGGACGCCTTGCCGGCAGGGACCAGGACGAGGTTCCCGCTGTTCACGTACGTGGTGACCGCGGTGTGCCCGAGGCCTTCGGCGGCCGCGCGCAGCTGCGCGGCCTTGATGGTCCGGCCGCCCACGTTGGCGGCCCGCAGCAGGGCGATGACGGGACTCATGACGCCACTCTCACACTCGGGACCAACGTCATGTGCGCGAAAGGTTCCCGAGAGGTAACGGAGGGATGCGACCGATGGAAACAACCGGTTCCTACCGTTGCAGGTGCCCCACCCCCCCAGCGCGACGGAGCACCCCATGAACCAGCACCTCGTCGTCGTCGGCGGCGGCATGGTCGCCCAGCGGCTGGTCGAGGCGATGCGCGACCGGGACACCGCCGGCGCGTGGCGCATCACGGTCCTGGCCGAGGAGCCGCGCCGCCCCTACGACCGGGTCGCGCTGACCAGCTACTTCTCGGGGCGCGACGCCGACGACCTGGCGCTCGGCGACCCGGAGCTCTGGGACGACCCGCTGGTGACGCTCGTCCGCGACGACGCGGTCACGCACGTCGACCGCGACGCGAAGACGGTGACCACCGCCCACGGCCGCACCGAGCACTACGACCACCTCGTCCTGGCCACGGGCTCGTCGGCGTGGGTGCCGCCGATCGAGGGCGCGGACCTGCCGGGCGTCTTCGTCTACCGCACGGTCGACGACGTCGCGGAGCTCCGGGGCTACGTCGAGAAGCTCGCCGAGGACCGCGTGGTCAAGGGGGTCGTCCTCGGTGGCGGCCTGCTCGGGCTCGAGGCGGCGGGGGCGCTCCAGGCGCTGGGTGCTCGGACCACCGTGCTGCAGGTGGGCACGCACCTCATGTCGGCGCAGGTGGACCTGGGCGGTGGCGAGGCCCTGCGCCGGCTCATCAACCAGCTCGGCGTCGGCGTCCGGCTCAACGCCATGACCACCCGCATCCGGCCGCACCGCCGCGGCGGGGTGGGTCGCCTGGACCTCGCCGACGGGGGCCGCGTCGACGCCGACGTCGTCGTGGTCGCCGCCGGGGTGCGTCCGCGCGACGAGCTCGGCCGGGCCTCCGGCCTCGCGATCGGCGAACGCGGCGGCGTGGTGGTCGACGACACCTGCCTGACCAGCGACCCGGCGGTCTCCGCAGTCGGCGAGGTCGCGTGCATCCAGGGGGCGACGATCGGCCTGGTCGCACCGGGCTACGCGATGGCGGAGATCACCGCGGACCGGCTGCTCGGTGGCGCGTCCACGTTCCCCGGCGCCGACACGGCGACCAAGCTCAAGCTCTCGGGCGTCGACGTCGCCAGCTTCGGCGACGCGTTCGGTCAGACCCCCGGCGCCCTGGAGATCGTCTGGGCCGACCCCGTGGGCGGCGTCTACAAGAAGCTCGTCATGTCCGACGACGCCCGCACCCTGCTCGGCGGCGTGCTCGTCGGCGACGCCAGCGCGTACGCGAGCCTGCGACCGATGCTGGGCCGCGAGCTGCCGGGCGACCCGGCCGCGTTCCTGCTGCCCGAGGGCGGCGGAGCGCCGGAGCTCGAGCTGCCCGACGACGCCGGCGTGTGCTCGTGCAACAACGTCTCGGCCGGCACCATCCGCGGCGCGGTGACCGAGCACGGCTGCACCGACCTCGGCGCGGTCAAGGCGTGCACCCGCGCCGGCACCAGCTGCGGCTCGTGCCTCCCGCTGGTCAAGAAGCTGGTCACCACCGAGCTGCAGAAGCAGGGCATCACCGTCAGCACCGCCCTGTGCGAGCACTTCGGCCTGTCCCGCGCGCAGCTCTACGACGCTGTGCGGGTCTCGGGTGCGGCGTCGTTCACGCAGATCATCGAGCGGTTCGGCACCGGTGGCCGCGGCTGCGACATCTGCCGCCCGACGGTCGCGTCCATCCTGGCGACGACGTCCCCGGCGCACGTCCTCGAGGGCGAGCGGGCCACGCTGCAGGACACCAACGACCACGTCATGGCGAACCTGCAGAAGGACGGCTCCTACTCGGTGGTCCCGCGCATCGCCGGCGGCGAGGTGACGCCCGAGGGCCTGATCGCGATCGGGGAGGTGGCCAAGGACTTCGGTCTGTACACCAAGATCACGGGCGGCCAGCGGATCGACATGTTCGGCGCCCGCATCGACCAGCTGCCGCTCATCTGGCAGCGCCTGGTCGACGCCGGGTTCGAGTCCGGCCACGCGTACGGGAAGTCGCTGCGCACGGTGAAGTCCTGCGTCGGCTCGACCTGGTGCCGGTTCGGGGTGCAGGACTCGGTGGCGCTCGCGGTCATGCTCGAGCTGCGGTACCGCGGCCTGCGCTCACCGCACAAGATCAAGCTCGGCGTCTCCGGCTGCGCGCGCGAGTGCGCGGAGGCCCGCGGCAAGGACGTCGGCGTCATCGCCACGGACAAGGGCTGGAACGTCTACGTGGGGGGCAACGGCGGCTTCACCCCGCGGCACGCGCAGCTGCTCGCCGAGGACCTGGACACCGAGACCCTGGTCCGCACCATCGACCGGTTCCTCCTCTACTACGTGCGCACCGCGGACCGCCTGCAGCGCACGGCGCCGTGGATCGAGGACGTCGAGGGCGGGCTGGAGGGTGTGCGCGCGGTCGTCATGGACGACTCGCTGGGCATCGCGGCCGACCTGGACGAGCAGATGGCCCTGCACGTCGTCGAGTACGAGGACGAGTGGAAGGCCACGCTGGAGGACCCCGAGAAGCTGCGCCGGTTCGCGTCCTTCGTGAACGCCCCCGACACGCCGGACCCCTCGCTGGCGTACGTGCCGGAGCGCGGCCAGTCGCGTCCCGCCACGACGCAGGAGCGCGCGGCCGCGCTGCGCGGCGAACCCGTCCTCGTCGCCGGAACCACCCTGGAGGTGCGCTCATGACCGCGCTCGAGACGACGGTGTGGACCACGGTCTGCCGGCTCGACGACCTCGCTCCGGAACGCGGGGCCGCGGCGCTCCTCGGCGCCGACCAGGTCGCTCTGTTCCGGCTCCTGGACGGCCGCGTCCTGGCGGTCCAGCAGCACGACCCGTTCAGCGACGCCCACGTCCTGTCGCGGGGGATCGTCGGCTCCCGCCAGGTGGACGGGGCCGACGTGCCGACCGTCGCGTCCCCGATGTACAAGCAGGTGTTCGACCTGACCACCGGCCGCTGCCTCGACGTGGCGGGCAAGACGCCCGCGCGAGACCTGGCCCCCGACCTGCGCACCTGGCCCGTCCGGGTCCGCGACGGGCTCGTGGAGGTGGGCTCGTGACCACGATGCTCGGGCTGCAGCTCACCGGCCGCCGGGTTCTCGTCGTGGGCGGTGGCCCGGTGGCCGCGCGCCGCGTGCAGTCGCTGCTCGCCGACGCCGCCCAGGTGGTGGTGGTCGCTCCGCAGCTGTGCGAGGTCCTGTTCGACCTGCACCGCTGGGGCCTGATCGAGTGGCGTGCCCGCGAGGTCGTCGAGGACGACCTCGACGGTGCCTGGCTGGTGCACACGGCCACGGGCGACCGCAGCACCGACACCGCGGTCGTCGCCTGGTCGGCGGACCGCCAGACGTTCTGCGTGGACGCGGGTGACGGCACGTCCGGGTCGGCGCGCACCCCCGCCACCACGCAGCAGGGCGACGTGCTGGTCGGCGTCGTCTCCAGCGGCGCACCCGACCCGCGGCGCACGCTCGCCGTGCGGGAGGCGATCGCGTCGCAGCTGCGCGAGGGCGGCATCGACCTGCGCCGGCGGCGCAGCCACGAGGGCCGGGTCGTGCTCGTCGGCGGCGGACCGGGCGACATCGGCCTGCTCACGCTGGCCGGCCGGCGTGCGCTGGCCGAGGCGGACGTCGTGGTGACCGACCGGCTCGGGCCGGTGGCGGTGCTCGACGAGCTGGCGCCCGGCGTCGAGGTCATCGACGTGGGCAAGACCCCGGGTCACCACCCGGTCCCGCAGCACGAGATCGGCCGGATCCTGGTGGAGCAGGCCCAGCGGGGCCGGGTCGTCGTGCGCCTCAAGGGCGGCGACCCGTTCGTGTACGGCCGGGGCGGCGAGGAGGTCCTGGCCTGCCGCGAGGCCGGCGTCGCCGTCGCGGTGATCCCCGGGGTGAGCAGCGCGTTCGCTGCGCCGGCGGCCGCGGGGATCCCGCTGACCCACCGCGGCACGGTGGGCGCGGTGCACGTGATGAACGGGCACGACGGGTGGTCGTCGGCGGCCCTCACCGGGCTGCGCGACGGCTCCTGCACGGTCGTGGTGCTCATGGGCGTGAGCGCGCTGGCCGCACTGACCACCGAGGCTCTCGCCGCCGGTGCGGACCCTGCCACGCCCGTCGCGCTCGTCGAGGAGGGGACCCTGCCCGGTCAGCGCGTCACCCGCGCACGGCTCGACGACGTGGTGGACGTCGCCGCCGCGGCCGGCGTCCGCGCACCCGCCGTGATCGTCCTGGGCGCGGTCGCCGCGGAGGGCCTGCTCGAGCCGTCCCTCATCGAAGGTGGTGACGCTCCAGCCCACACGACCGTCACAATGACCACGTGAGCGAACCCATCGACCAGACCCTCGCGGGCCTCGTCGTGCTCGTCACCGCCGACCGCCGCTCGGCCGAGCTTGCTGCGGCGCTGGGCCGCCGCGGGGCCGTCGTCCGGCACGCGCCCGCGCTCAGCATGGTCCCGCACACCGACGACGCCCGGCTGCTCGAGGGCACGCGCTCCCTGCTGGCCGACCCGCCGGACACCGTGGTGGTCACCACCGGCATCGGGTTCCGCGGCTGGATCGAGGCCGCGGACGCCGCCGGCCTGGACGAGCCCTTCGTGGAGATGCTCAAGGGCACCCGGATCGTCGCCCGCGGCCCCAAGGCGCGCGGTGCCATCCAGGCGGCCGGGCTCACGGCCGACTGGGTGGCCGAGTCGGAGACCAGCGCCGAGATCGCCGAGGTGCTCCTCGACGAGGGCGTGGCCGGCCGCGACATCGCGGTGCAGCACCACGGAGCCGGTGCGGACGGGCTGGACGAGGCGTTCGCCGCGGCGGGTGCCCGGGTGCGCAGCCTGGTCGTCTACCGCTGGGGCCCGCCGCCCGACCCGAACGCGGTCGCCCTCTCGGTGCGCGCGGTCGCGGCGGGGGAGATCGACGCGGTCGTCTTCACGTCCGCACCGGGGGCGCACGCGTGGCTGGAGGCGGCCGACGAGGCCGGAGTCACCGACGCGATCGTCGCGCTCGCACGGCGCGGGAGCGTGGTGATGGCCGCCGTCGGGCCGATCACCGCCAAGCCGCTGCAGGAGCGCGGCATCGAGCCGCTGATGCCCGACCGCGGGCGCCTCGGGTCCCTGGTGCGCGCGCTCGTCGGCCACTACGGCGGGCTGCAGGCGCTGCAGACGGTCGCCGGCCCGCTCCAGGTGCACCGGGGGACCGCGGTGCTCGACGGCCACGTGCTGGCGCTCACGCCCACCGGCCTGGAGGTCCTGCGCCTGCTGGCGGCCGCGGAGGGCTCGGTCGTCCTGCGCGACCAGGTGCTCGGCGTGCTGCCCGGCGACTCGCGCGACCCGCACGCCGCCGAGGTCGCCATCGCGCGCCTCCGGGAGGCCACCGGCAGCAAGGAGCTGATCCGCACGGTGGTCAAGAGGGGATACCGTCTCCAGCTGGAGGAGGCGGGATGACCAACGCACTGCACGCGCACGGCCCGGCGACCGACCGCAGCGACGCCGAAGGGCCCGTCCTCGTCGGCTGCTCGCACGGCACGGACGACGTCGCGGGCCGCGCGGCCGTCCGCTCGATCCTCACCGGCGTCGCCGCCGTCCGTCCCGGGCTCGACGTGCGCGAGGCGTTCGTCGACGTGCAGGAGCCGGAGGTCGCGGACGTCGTCGCGTACGCCCTGGAGAACGACGCCCCCGGTGCGGTCGTCGTCCCGCTGCTGCTGTCGGTCGGCTTCCACGTGAAGGTCGACATCGCCGCGGCGGTCGACCAGCCCGGAGCCACCGCCGCGTCACCGCTGGGCCCCGACCCGCGGCTCGTCGACATCCTGGTGGACCGCCTGGAGGCGGCCGGGCTCGCACCCGACGACTCGGTCGTGCTGGCCGCGGCCGGCTCGACGGACCCCGCAGCCGCGCTCGCGGTGGAGTCGGTGGCCGCCGGCCTGGCGGACCGGCTCGAGCAGCCGGTCACCCTCGGCTACGGGGCCGGCGCGGAGCCTCGCGTCCCCGCGGCCGTCGCGACGGCCCGCGCGGACCTGCCCCCGGGTGGGCGCGTCGTGGTCGCGTCGTACCTGCTGGCGCCGGGCTACTTCTACGACCGCGTGCGTGAGTCAGGTGCGGACGTGGTGTCCGCGCCCCTCGCGCCCGACGGTCGCCTGGTGGACATCGTGCTCGACCGGTACGACGCCGCCACCTGAGACGCGGGTTGCCCCGAATCGCTCCGTACCTCTAGGAACGAGGGATGCCCACAGCCGTGCGTGCCCTGTCGTCCGCCCTCGCCGTGCTCGCGCTGGCCGCGTGCACCTCGCCGACGACCGACGACGCGGCGATGCCCACGCGCACGGCCCCTGCCCCGACGGGCATCTCCGCGTCCCTGACCCCCGCCGACACGCCGCCGTGCCTGCCCGCCGGAACCGCCACGGTCACCACCGGCCCGGCGGACGCCCCCACGCTCGTGTCGTTCACCGGGTCGGGGTCGAACGCTGTGCTGCTCGCCCCGCAGAACCAGGGCGACGCCTGCCAGTGGGCCGACGAGCTGGCGCGGCTGGCGGGGGAGGGCTACCTGGTCGCGTCGTTCGGCTGGTCCGCGGACGGGGAGAGGTCGTTCCTCGGCGCGGTCGACGTCCTGCGCAGCCTGGGGGCCACGGGCGTCGCCCTCGTCGGCGCCTCGAAGGGCGGCACGTACGCGGCGGCGCTCGCCGACGAGCTCGCCCCCGTGGCGGTCGTCGTGCTCGGCCCGCCCGCCGCCTTCGACGGCCAGGACGCGCAGTCGGCGTCGAGCAGCTATGCCGGTCCGCTCCTGGTCATCGCGTCCACCGACGACTCGAGCGTCGGCGTCGACTCGTCCCGGGACGTGTCCCGCGCCGACGACCCGAGCACGTTCCTCGAGCTGCCCGGCAGCGCGCACGGCGTGGCCCTGCTCGACTCCGAGCACCGCGCGCAGGTGCAGCAGGCGATCGACGACACGCTCGCCGCCGGGTTCGGCGCCTGACAGCCCGAAGGCGTGCGGCCCCGTGGGGTCGCACGCCTTCGGCATCCGCTGCGCGAGCGGTCAGGCGAACCTGCGCCGGGCCAGCGTGGCCAGGCCGATCCCGGCGGCGAAGAGCACGACCGCGAGGACGAGGCGGCCGATCACGCTGGCACCCGCCCGGTCGACGCCGGCGATGTCGATCGAGTACGCCGTGAACCCCGCCGCACCGTCGGGTGCGCCGTAGGCCATGCCCTCGGCCGCGGCCCGGTCGGCCTCGGCGCTCAGCACGGCGTACCGCACCCCGAAGTCCTTCGCGGTGCTCTGGCCGTTGACGACGACCTGCGAGGTGCCCTCGTCGGACAGCCGCTGCGTGCCGTCGACCAGCTTCGGCGCCCCGTCGGCGGCCGTCGTGAGGCCGTCGGACAGCTGCGTCGAGCCGGCGGCGGCGTCCTGCAGCCCCGAGGCGAGACGCTCGGACCCGGCAGCCGCGGAGGCGATGCCCGCGGCGAGCTTCGACGAGCCCGACGCCGCGGTCCCGATGCCCTGCGAGAGCGTGGTGGAGCCGGCGGCCGCGGTGCTGACGCCGTCCGACAGCTTCGTGGACCCGGCGGCCGCGGAGCTGAGGCCGCCGGACAACGTCGTGGAACCGGCGGCGGCGCCCTGGATGCCCGTGGAGAGCGTGCCTGCGCCGGCACGCAGCTGCTGCGCCCCGGTGCCGAGCTGGCCCAGGCCGGAGACCAGCGTCGACCCACCGACGGAGAGCTGCGCGGTACCGGCCTGCAGCGAGTGGACACCGCCACGCAGAGATCCGTCGGCCTTGAGGTCGTCGTCGTCGCCGACTCCGGCCTGGACCTTGGCCGTCACGCCGCTGACGAGCGCGGTGACGCCGCCGTCGATCTGCGCGAGACCCTCGAGCAGACCGGGCTTGGCCGGGTCGCACACACCGGGCAGCGAGCCGTTGCTCAGCCCGCACTCGATCTTGGTGAGTCCCGGTCCCGCGATGTTGGCCAGGCGGCCCTGCAGGTAGGTGAGCCCCTGCTGGAGCGTCGGGTCAGCGGACGGCGCCGCGCCGTAGAACGCCGCGACCGTCGGGTTGCCCAGGTTGGCCGGATCGGCCAGGTCGGCGCGTCCCGCCTGGAGCTGCGCGATGAGCCCGTCGAGGACAGCCTGCTCGAAGGGGTCGGTCGTCGCCGTGAGCGGCGGCCGGATGCCGCCGGAGGAGGCGTAGCAGGGGTCGGCGCCCGGCGCCGCGCCGTGTCGCAGGTGACCGAGCACCGAGACCGCGCAGCCGAGCTTCTGGTAGGCGCCGGGAGCGGCCGGGTCGGTGTTGTAGACGCCCAGCGCCATGGTGGCCAGAGCCGTGGGCGCCGCAGTGCCGACCTGCTGGCGCAGCTGGTCCGCACCGGCGAGGAGCGTGTCGGGTGTGGTCGTGGACCCGATGCCTGCCCGGAGCTGGGTGATCCCGGCGTGCAGGGCCGCCACCCCCGGGTCGTCCTTGAGTGCCCCGATGTTGTCGTACAGCTGCTCCAGCCCGGCGTCCACGAGCGCGAGCCCGGCGTCCACCTGGGTGAGACCGTCGATGAGCGCCGGTGCCTTCGCGCTCGCCTGGGCCAGACCGTCGTCGAGCTTCGCAGCTCCGAGGGCCAGGGCTGCGGCTCCCGGTGCCGCCGACCCGTTCAGGCCCGCGGCAAGTTGGGCCGCGCCGGGGGCGAGCTGGTTGTTGAGCCCCGCGGCGAGCTGCGCCGCACCGGGGACGAGCTGGGTGTTCAAGCCGGACGCCAGCTGCGCGGCACCCGAGGCGGCCTTGCCGCTCAGACCGGCGGCCAGCTCGTTGATGCCGGGCAGCGCCCGGTCGTTCAGGCCGGCCGCGAGCTCCGCCGCACCCGGCGCAGCCGTGTCGTTGAGCCCGCTCTCCAGCTTGGCGGCACCGTCGCGCAGCTGGAGCAGACCGGCCAGCAGCTGGGCCGCGCCGTCGTGCAGCTGCAGGACGGAGTCGTCGAGCTTCAGGCCTGCTCCCGTGAGGTCGACGCCCTTCTGCGCGCCGGCCTGGTAGCTGGCCGCGCCGCCCTTGAACGACGGGTAGGAGAGGGGAGAGACGGCCATCGACGTGAGCGTCGCCTTGGGGATGACCGCGCCCCGGACCTGGGCGGTATAGCCGAACTCGGCGGTCTCGGAGCCGATCGGCGGGAACAGGGTCATCTGGAACTGCATGCGAGTGCCACCGCGTCCGTCACCGGCGATGCCGGCCTCGGCGGACTGCACGTCCGTGAACGAGGACGGCAGGACCGTGACCAGCTGGCCGATCATGGGGATGACGGTCTCCGCAGACGCGGTGGCCTGGGTGCCGGTGCCGTCGTCGTAGGTGACGTCCTGCGTCGCGCCGGTCACGTTGGTGACCTTGTAGCGCACGCCGAGGACACCGGACTTGCCGACCACGGCGCCGGGCTGGACGGTCTCGCCGTCGAACGTGTAGGTGACCTCGACGGTGAGCGGCAGCTCCTTGTCGTAGGTGCTCAGCGACCGCTCCCGGCGCTCGCCGTCGACGGTGAGCGTGCTGACCTGCTTGCCGTCGACGACCTTCTGGCCGCCGAACCCGTCGAGGTTGCGCAGGCCCTTGGTGGAGACCGGGTTCTCGATCGTGGCGGTGCCGGAGCCGGTCAGGGTGAGCTGCTCGTAGACGCGGGCGCTCTGGAACGCGCCGCTGGCGGACAGGCGGGCCTGGACGGTCTCGGTGTTGGTCACGGCGACGTCGCCGGAGTCCGTGGCGGCCAGTGCGGGGGAGCCCGCGGCGCTGACGAGCAGGGGGATCAGGACGACGGCTGCGGCCGCCGTGGTGGTCGTGCGTCGCACGTCAGGCCTCCGGCTGGGGGTCGAAAGGACGGGTGGCAGGCAGGCCGCGGCGCGCAGGGGGCGCCTCGGCGGCGTGGGCGCCGACGGGCTCGCCCGGGTCGGCGGCGTACGCCGTCCCGGCGGCGCGCTCCTCCTCGCGGTCGCGCACGACGACCGCACCCAGCAGGGACGTCGCGACGAAGCCGGCGCCTGCGGCGACCAGGATCGAGGTCGCGGTGGCGGCGGACGAGGTGACGAACGACGACGGGTCGGCGGTGTAGGCGGCCTCGTAGGCACCTGCCATCGCGGCGGCACCGAGCAGGGT
>NZ_CAURTV010000026.1:0-39730 GCF_963527515.1 uncultured Cellulomonas sp.
GCAACTGCCCCGACCCCGGGGCTGCCGGCCCGGCCGGCCGCAACTGCCCCGAACCCGGAGCTGCCGGTCCGGCTGGTCGCTGTTGCCCCGGCGCCCGCGGAGATCACCGCTCCGAGCACGCACCCCGTCCCGCGAGTCGCCGCCCCGCGCGAGCTCCCCGCGGAGCCCGCACCGACAGACACCGGGACGGGGCGCCGGTCGGCCGGCACCCTCTTCCAGACCTTGGCGACGCCGTCGACGGTGGACCGGGACCCCCTCCCGCCCGGTGGTGACGTCCGCTACGTCGGACCGCAGCTGCGCCGGTGGCAGAAGGACGTCCTGGACGCCTGGCTGGCCGAGAGGCGGCGCGGGATCGTCGAGGCGGTCAGTGCCCAGGGCCGCGGTGTCGTCGGCGTGCTGGCCACGTGGGACGCGCTGACCCGGGGCGAGAAGGTGCTCGTCCTGGTGCCGACGACGGACCTCCTCGAGCAGTGGCTGACCACGTTGACGGTCCAGCTGCCCGGCCTGTCGGTCGGGCGTCGCGACCTGACCTCCGCCCACACGTTCGACGAGTGCGACGTGCTGGTGTCCCTGGTCAGCAGCGCGTTCGGGCACGACCTCCTGCAGCAGCGCGCGGGCCTGCTCGTCGCGGACCAGGTGCACAGGTACGGCTCGGCCCGGCCGGCGGAGACGCTCGGCGACGGGTTCGGGGCGCGGCTCGGCCTGACGTCGTCGGTGGAACGCCAGGACGCCGGGGTCGACGACGTCCTGCTGCCCTACTTCGGCACGGTGCTCGACGGGTGCGACCTGCGCCGCGGGCGGGCCGAGGGGGTGCTCGGCGAGTTCCGCCTGGCGCTCGTCCCGGTGGACCTCGGACCGGTGGACCAGGCCCGGTACGACGCCCTGTCCGCGCAGATCGCAGAGCTGCACGACCGACTGGCCCGGCACGGCTGCGCCCCGGTCACGTTCCTCGAGGACGCCGTCCGGCTGCAGAACGACTGGCGCGAGAACGCCTCTGCGGCGTCCGACGCCAGCGCGTGGTTGCGCGCGGTGAGCACCCGGCGCGACCTGCTGGCGACGTCCGCAGCCAAGGTCGACGCCGTCGCGCAGCTCGCCCCGGTGCTCGCCCGGTCGGCCGGCCTGGTCTTCACGCACACGAAGGACGACGCCGACGCTGCAGCCACGCGCCTGCGGTCGGCGGGCGTCGCGACGGCGGTGTTCCACCACGGCCTCGAGCCCGAGACCCGCCGGAACGCCCTGCGAGACCTGCGCAAGGGCGCCGTCACGGTGCTGTCCGCACCGAAGCTGCTCGACGAGGGGCTCGACCTGCCGACGATCGACACGGTGGTCGTCCTCGCGGGCAGCCGCTCCCGCCGTCAGCTGGTCCAGCGCGTGAGCCCTGTGCTGCTCCCGACGCGGGCGGAGCGGCTGCCGCTGGTCGTCGTCGTCCACGCGCGCGGAACCGTGGACGCGGACGACGGCTTCGTCGCGGACCTCGCCGCCGTGGCCACCGACGTCCGCACCTTCGACGGTGACACCGCCGCGATCGCGCCCTGGGCAGCGGGAGCCTAGCCGGACGCGCTGTCCGAGGCGGCCTCTACCCTCGGGCCATGTTCCTTCTCGACGACGGCGGCCTGGTCCTCTCCCCGAGCGACCTGGCCAACGCCGCCGCCTGCGAGTTCGCCGTGCTGCGTCACCTCGACGGCCGGCTCGGGCTCGCGGAGCCGACGCCGATCGCGGCCGACGCGATGCTCGCGCGCGTGTCCGCGCTCGGTACCGCCCACGAGAACCGCGTCCTGCAGTCGTACCGCGCCACGCACGACGTGGTGACGATCGCCCGACCGCGGTACGACGAGTCCGGCGAGCGCGCCGCGCTGGAGCGCGTGCACGCGTCGACGCTCGCGGCACTGGGCTCCGGTGCCGACGTGGTCTACCAGGCCGGGTTCTTCGACGGGCGGTTCACCGGGTGGGCCGACTTCGTCGTGCGCGAGGGGGACCGCTGGGCGGTGCTGGACACCAAGCTGGCGCGCAGCGTGAAGGTCACCGCGTTGCTGCAGCTCGCCGCGTACGCCGACCAGCTGATCTCCTCGGGCGTCCCGGTCACCGACGAGGTGCACCTGGTCCTGGGTGACCGGTCGCGGTCGAGCCACCGGCTGGCGGACCTGCTGCCGCTCTACCGCGAGCGCCGCGCCCGGCTGGAGCGGATGCTCGACGAGCACCGGGCGGGCGAGGCGCCGGCGGCCTGGGGTGACGGTCGGTACCGGGCGTGCGGCCGGTGCGACGCCTGTGCCGAGCAGATCGCCGCGCACCGGGACGTCCTGCTGGTGGCGGGGCTGCGGTCCACGCAGCGGGCCCGGCTGGCGAGCGCCGGCATCGGGACGATCGACCAGCTGGCGTCGGGCACCGGACCGGTGCCGGGGATCGGCGCGGCGACGCTGACCAACCTGCGCCGGCAGGCCGCGCTCCAGGTCCGCCAGGAGACCACCACCGACCCGCTCGTGTTCGAGGTGGTCGAGCCCGCCGCGATCGCGGCCCTGCCCGCACCCGATGCCGGCGACATCTTCTTCGACTTCGAGGGCGACCCGCTCTGGACCGACGACACGGTTCCGGCCGACGCCCCCGCGGACTGGGGGCTGGAGTACCTGTTCGGCGTGGTCGAGGCGGGCGGCCAGTTCCTTCCGTTCTGGGCGCACGACCGCGCGCAGGAGAAGCAGGCGTTCCTCGACTTCCTCGACTACGTCGCCCAGCGCCGCGCCGCGCATCCCGGCATGCACGTCTACCACTACGCCCCCTACGAGCGGACGGCGCTGCTGCGGCTCGCGGGGCGCCACGGCGTGGGCGAGGACGTCGTGGACCAGCTGCTGCGCGACGGCGTGCTCGTGGACCTGTACGCCACCGTGCGGCGCGGCCTGCGGGTGGGCAGCAGCTCGTACTCGCTGAAGAAGCTCGAGCCGCTGTACATGGGCGACCAGACGCGCGACGGCGCGGTGACCACCGCCACCGACTCCATCACCGAGTACGCCGAGGCGTGCGACCTGCGGGACGCCGGGGACGAGGACGCCTGGCGCAAGAAGCTGGACGAGATCGGCGACTACAACCGCTACGACTGCGTCTCCACCCAGCGGCTGCGCGACTGGCTGCTGGCGCGCGGTCCGGCACCGACGGGCGCGGCCGCGACGGAGCTGCAGGACGCGGCCGAGCCGGACGCCCTGGTCGCGGAGGCGCTGGCCGCGGCCGAGGCGCTGGCGGACCCCCGGGACCAGCAGGCGGTCCGGATGCTCGCGGCGGCGGTCGGCTACCACTGGCGCGAGGCGAAGCCGTTCTGGTGGGCGCACTTCGACCGGCTCCAGTCCGACCCCGCGGAGTGGCTGGACCCGCGGGGCACCCTGCTGGTCGAGGGCACCGCCGAGGTGGTCGAGGACTGGAGCATCGGGACCGGCAAGCGGACGTTCTCCCGGCGGCTGCGGCTGACCGGCCAGCTGGAACCGGGCAGCGACCTGCGCGCGGGCGGTACGGCGTACGCGCTGTACGACCCACCTCCGCCGTACGCGCAGACGTCGAGCACCGGCCACCGCGGCTGGACGGCCGGCGTCGACATCCTCGAGGTGACGGCTCGCCAGGCGGCCGACTCGGCGTCCGGCACCAGGGACGTGCTGCTCGTGAGCGACCGGCTCCCCACCGGCGCCAACCCCGGTCCCGACCTGCCGATGGCGCTCGCCCCGAGCCCCGGACCCGCGGTGAAGAGCATCGTCGAGGCCATCCGGGCGCTGGTCGGCGGGGTCGTCGGCGGGCTCCCGGACCTCCCGGACCTGCCCGCCGTCGACCTCCTGCGCCGGGTGCCACCGCGGACCCGCGCGCTGCCCCTCCCCCGCCCCGACGACGTCCGCGGCACCACCGAGGCCATCATCGACGCCGTCCTCGACCTCGACGGCTCCTACCTCGCGGTGCAGGGGCCGCCCGGCACCGGCAAGACCTACACCGGCGGCCACGTCATCGCCGCGCTGGCCGCGCAGGGGTGGAAGGTCGGGGTCGTCGCGCAGTCCCACGCGGTCGTGGAGAACATGCTGTGCGCCGTCAACGCGGCCGGCCTGCCCGCGGACCAGATCGGCAAGAAGGCGCAGGACGAGCACCCCGCCGACGCCGTCTGGCAGTCCCTCGCCAAGCCGGCGCACGCCGCCGCGTTCCACGCCCGGCAGCCGGGCGGCTTCGTCGTCGGCGGCACCAAGTGGGACTTCACCAGCCGCGACCGGCTCCCCGACGGGGGGTTCGACCTGCTGGTCATCGACGAGGCCGGGCAGTTCTCGCTGGCCGACACCATCGCCGTGTCCACGTCGGCGCGGAACCTCCTGCTGCTCGGTGACCCGCAGCAGCTTCCGCAGGTCACCCAGGGTCGGCACCCGGAGCCCGTGGACCGGTCCGCGCTCGGCTGGCTGGTCGACGGGCAGGACACCCTGCCCGACCAGCTCGGGTACTTCCTCGACCGCACGTGGCGGATGCACCCGGCGCTCACCGCGGCGGTCTCACGCCTCTCCTACGAGGACCGGCTCGCGGCCATGCCGCACACCGCGCACCGCGCGCTGGAGGGCGTCGAGCCGGGGCTGCGCACGATCGTCGTCGAGCACGAGGGGAACGCGGTCTCGTCGCCCGAGGAGGCCGCCGTGGTCGTCGACCAGGTGCGGGACCTGCTCGGCCGGCGCTGGACCGACGGGCCCGACCGGCCGCTGGAAGGGCAGGACATCCTCGTCGTGGCGCCGTTCAACGCGCAGGTCTGGACGGTCCGACGGGCGCTGGAGACCGCCGGCATCGCGGGCGTCCGGGTGGGCACGGTGGACAGGTTCCAGGGCCAGGAGGCGGCCGTCGTGCTGGTCACCACGTGCGCGTCCTCGGCCGACGACGTCCCGCGCGGCATGGAGTTCCTGCTCAACCGGAACCGGCTCAACGTCGCCGTGTCCCGGGCGCAGTGGTGCGCGATCATCGTCCGCTCGGCGCACCTGACCGACTACCTGCCGGCCCGCCCGGAGCAGCTGGCCGAGCTGGGCGCGTTTATCGGCCTCTGCTCGACCTGAGACGGGCGAGAACAACCTGGGTGACGTTCCGGACCGTCGGAACGTCACCCAGGTTGTTCTCGCCGCGGGAGCACCGCGTGGGCAACCGCTCACCGCGCACAACCGGGACGAACCCGGTAGAACCGATCCCCATGACCATCGTCGGATTCCACAACTCGCACGAGCAGGTCCACCCCGCCGCGCTCCTCGCCGCCACGCAGCGCGCCGAGCAGGCCGGGTTCGACGCCGCCATGTGCTCGGACCACTGGGCGCCCTGGTCGGTCCGGCAGGGCCACTCGGGGTTCGCCTGGACGTGGCTCGGCGCAGCGATGGCGTCCACCGACCTGCCGTTCGGCGTCGTCAACGCACCGGGCCAGCGGTACCACCCGGCGATCATCGCCCAGGCTGCGGCCACGCTCGGTGCCATGTTCCCGGGGCGGTTCTGGGTGGCGCTGGGCTCCGGCGAGAACGTCAACGAGCACATCACCGGCGGGCGCTGGCCGGCCAAGGCCGAGCGGGACGCGCGGCTGCGGGAGTGCGTGGCGGTGATCCGTGCGCTGCTGGACGGCGAGGAGGTCACGCACGACGGGCTGGTCACCGTGGACCGCGCGAAGCTGTGGACGATTCCCGACGAGAAGCCGCTGCTCATCGGCCCCGCGGTCACCCCGGCCACCGCCCGCGCCCACGCCGACTGGGCGGACGGTCTGGTCACGGTGAACCAGTCGCCGGAGATCCTCAAGCAGGTGGTGAGCGAGTACCGGGACGCCGGCGGCCGCGGCTCGCTGAGCCTGCAGGTGCACGTGTCGTGGGCACCGTCCGCGGAGACCGCCCTGGCGGTGGCCCGGGACCAGATGGCCGGTCAGGTGTTCGGCCCGCCGGTGGCCTGGGACCTGGACACTCCCGAGGCGTTCGACTCCCTCGGTGTCCACGTCGGCGACGAGACCCTGCGCCGCAGCGTGCTGGTCGACCACGACCCGGCCCGCCTGGCCGACCGGGTGAGCGAGCTGGTCGCGATCGGCTTCGACGCGGTCTACCTCCACCAGGTGGCCACGGACCCGCGGCCGAGCGACGAGAAGCACGACGACGCCGCGCCGACGAGCACGCCGCGCAGCGCGACCCTGGACGCGTTCGTCGACATGGCCGCCGAGCACCTCCTCCCCCAGCTGAAGCAGGTGACCGCATGAGGATCCACGACACCGGTGACCTCTGGTGGAAGAACGCCGTCATCTACTGCCTGGACGTCGAGACGTTCATGGACTGGAACGACGACGGCGTCGGCGACCTGCCCGGCCTGGTCCAGCGGATCGACCACCTGGCCGACCTGGGCGTCACGTGCCTGTGGCTGATGCCGTTCTACCCGACCGCCGACTTCGACGACGGCTACGACATCTCCGACTTCTACGGCGTCGACCCGCGGCTCGGTCACGCGGGCGACCTGGTCGAGGTGGTCCGGACCTGCCGCGACCGCGGGATCCGGGTGATCGTCGACCTCGTCGTGAACCACACGTCCGAGAAGCACCCCTGGTTCGCCAGCGCGCGCAAGAGCAAGGATAGCCCGTTCCGGGACTTCTACGTCTGGCGCTCCGACAAGCCGCCGTCCACCAAGGACAAGGTCGTGTTCCCGGACAAGGAGACGGGCATCTGGACGAAGGACGACGCCACGGGCGAGTGGTACCGGCACACGTTCTACCACCAGCAGCCCGACCTCAACACGGCCAACCCGCAGGTGAGGGACGCGATCGCGAAGGTGATCGGGTACTGGGCGGAGCTCGGGCTGAGCGGGTTCCGGGTGGACGCGGTGCCGTTCTTCCTGGCCGACGCCGCCAAGACGCCAGGCGACAAGGTGGAGGACAAGCACGACTTCCTCAAGGAGCTGCGGGCTTTCCTCACGCGCCGGGCGGGCGACGCGATCCTCATGGGCGAGGTCAACCTCCCCTACGAGGAGCAGAAGAAGTACTTCGGCGGCGACGGCGCCGACTCCGACCAGCTGACCCTCCAGTTCGACTTCATCGGGATGCAGAACCTGTACCTGGCGCTCGCCCGGCAGGACGCGGGGCCCGTCGCGGAGGCGCTCGAGCAGCGGCCGGAGATCCCGCACGACGCCCAGTGGGCCACGTTCGTGCGCAACCACGACGAGCTCACGCTGGACAAGCTGTCGGAGGACGAGAAGCAGGAGGTGTTCGCCGCCTTCGGCCCGGACCCGGACATGCAGCTGTACGGACGGGGACTGAGGCGACGCCTGCCGACGATGCTCGGCGGCGACCCGCGCCGCCTCCGGATGGTCTACTCCCTGCTGTTCTCCCTGCCCGGCACCCCGGTGCTGTTCTACGGCGAGGAGATCGGCATGGGCGAGAACCTGGCCGCCGAGGGCCGGATGGCCGTCCGGACCCCGATGCAGTGGACGTCCGGCGTGAACGGCGGCTTCTCCCGGGCGCCCAAGCGCGCACTGTCCGGACCGGTCACAGAGGGCGGGTTCTCGCCCGAGCACGTCAACGTCGCCGACCAGCGTCGTGACCCGGACTCCCTGCTGACCTTCGTCCAGCTGCTCGTCCGGCGCTACCGCGAGTGCCCGGAGCTCGGCTGGACGCCGCGGGCGGAGATCCTCGACCAGCCGTACGCGGCGGTGCTGGCGCACCGGAGCACCTGGGACGACGGCTCGCTGGTCGCGCTGCACAACCTGGGCACCGAACCGGTGATGGTCCCCCTGCGGCTGGAGGACTGCGACGACACGGTCCAGCTGGTCGACCTGCTCCAGGACGGCTCCTGCACCATCGACGCCGGCGGCCGCACGCAGGTGGAGCTCGACGGCTACGGCTACCGCTGGCTGCGGGTGATCCGCGAGGGCGACCGCCGGCTCCTGTGAAGCGTTTCGAGCCACTCAGCCCGCGGTCCGCTCAGCGGGCTCCCAGCAATCTCGCGTACCGTGCCGAGGTCCGCCGCCTCCCCGGGCGGGACCCGAACCGACGGAGGACCCTCGTGCGCCGCACGACCACCGCCCGCCGCGGCCTCGCCGCCGCAGCACTCGCCCTGACCCTCGGCCTCTCGCTGGCCGCCTGCTCCGGCGACGCCGCCGACGACCCGTCGCCCTCGTCGACGACGACGTCGACCGCCGACCCCGCGGACGTCGCCGCGCTCGCCGACGTCAAGGTCGAGGGCGAGCCGGGCAGCAAGCCCACCATCACGCTCCCGAGCACGCCGTTCGAGGTCACCGCCCTGGTGGTCCGCGTGGTCGACGAGGGCACCGGCGCCGAGATCACGGAGGGCCAGACGCTCTCGATCCAGACGACCGCCGTGTCCGGCGTCGACGGCACGGACCTGGGCAACACGTACGAGAGCACGCCCGAGAAGATCGTCGCCGACGACCAGCTGCTCCCCGACCTGCACGACGCGCTCGTCGGCCAGAAGGTCGGCGTCCGCATCGTGTTCGCCGTCCCGGCCGAGGGCGGCACCAACGTCGTCGTCGGCGAGGTGGTGGACGCCAAGGACACCCCGAAGCCGCTCGACGGTCCCGAGGGCGAGGCCGTGGAGCCCGCCGCCGGGCTGCCCGGCGTGACGCTGGACGCCGACGGCAAGCCGTCGATCGCCCCGATCGCCGACGCCGCACCCACCACGCTCGTCGTGCAGCCGCTCATCAAGGGCACCGGCGACGTGGTGACCGAGGACCAGACGCTCACCGTGAACTACACGGGCTGGCTCTGGGACGGCACCGAGTTCGACTCGTCGTGGACCAGCGGCGAGCCCGCGACCTTCGCGCTCACCGGGGTCATCCCCGGCTGGACGCAGGGCCTGGCCAACCAGACCGTCGGCAGCCAGGTGCTGCTGGTCATCCCCCCGGACCTGGGCTACGGCGAGGCGGGCAGCGGCGAGACCATCCCGCCGAACTCGACGCTGATCTTCGTCGTGGACATCCTCGGCGCCAGCTGATCACCCGAACGCTCCACGAGCCCGGGACGCTCCTCGCGTCCCGGGCTCGTGGCGTCCTAGGGTGGCGGGAGGAACCCGAGACCGGGAGTGGACCATGGACCAGGCAGCGTCGCCGCGGATCCGGACGGTGGCGCTGCTGGGCGCCGCCGGGTCGGGCAAGACCACACTCACCGAGGCGCTGCTGCACCGCGCCGGTGTGCTCACCCGCGTCGGGCGTGTCGAGGACGGCTCGACCGTCACCGACCACGAGCCGGAGGAGATCGCCCGCGGCATCTCCCTGGGCCTCGGCGTCGCCCCCTTTCCGTGGACGGCGACGGACGGCAATGCCTACGACGTGACGCTGCTGGACGCGCCCGGGTCCGCGGACTTCGCCGGGGCCGTCGACGCCGCGCTGGCCGCCGCCGACCTCGCCCTGATCGTGGTCAGCGCGGTCGACGGGGTCCAGGCCGGCACCCACACCGCCTGGCGGCTCGCGGCCGAGGCCGGGGTGCCGCGCATGGTCGTCGTGACCAAGGAGGACAAGGCGCGGGCGGACTTCCGGCACGTGCTGGAGGACCTGCGGACCGCGTTCGGCGACGGGCTCGTCCCGCTGGAGCTGCCGCTCGGCGAGGAGACGGCGTTCACGGGCGTCGCCGACGTGCTGAGCGAGGAGGGTCTCGCGTACGACCGCGACGGGCGGCACCACACCGAGGCCCTGCCGGCCGGGCTCGCCGACGAGGAGCACCGCCTGCACGACGAGGTGACCGAGGAGATCGTCGCGCACGACGACGACCAGCTGGAGCGCTACCTGTCCGGCGACGTGCCCACCCCCGCGGAGCTGGAGAGCACGCTCGCGCAGGAGGTCCGGTCCTGCGAGGCCTTCCCTGTGGTGCTGGCGTCGGGCGTCACCGGCGTCGGCGTCGACCGGCTGGCGGACCTGCTGTGCGAGCTGGGGCCGTCCCCGGCCGACCGGACCGCCCACGTGCTGGCCGGGAAGACCGAGGTCCAGGTGGCCGCCGACCCCGCCGGTCCCACCCTGCTGTACGCGTTCCGGACGCTGGCGGACCCGTTCGTCGGCCAGGTGACCATGTTCCGGGTGCTGTCGGGCACGGTCCGCAACGGCGACCGGCTGCTCAACACCGCCACCCGCACGGAGGAGCGCATCCCCGGGCTGTTCCGGTTGCGCGGCAAGGAGCACCTGCCCGTCGACGCGGTGCCGGCGGGGCAGATCGGCGCCGTCGCCAAGCTCACCGGGACCCCGTCGGGAAGCCTGCTGGCGGAACGGACCGGGCCGGGCGCGTCGATGACCGCCCGGCCCCCCCGCGAGCGCGCGACCGTGTACGGCCTCGCGCTGGAACCCGTCACGCAGTCCGACGACGACCGGCTCTCGGCCGCGCTGACCCGCCTCACCGCCGAGGACCCGACGCTGCGGGTCGAGCGGTCCGGGGAGAGCACCGTGCTGCGCGGGCTCGGCGACACCCACCTGGCCGTGGCCCTCGAACGGCTGGCGCGGGTGTTCGGGGTGCACGTGAGCACGTCGCCCGTGCCGGTCGGGTACCGGGAGACCATCCGGCGCCCCGTGGAGGCCGAGGGGAAGGTCAAGAAGCAGTCGGGCGGGCACGGGCAGTTCGCCGTCGTGCAGCTGCGGGTCTCCCCCTTGCCCAGCGGGTCCGGGTTCGAGTTCGTCGACGCCGTCGTCGGCGGGGCCATCCCGCGCACCTACGTCCAGGCCGTGCACAAGGGCGTGATCGAGGCGATGGCCGCGGGCGGTCCGCACGGATACCCCGTGGTCGACCTGCGCGTGGAGGTCTACGACGGCAAGTCGCACTCGGTGGACTCCTCGGACATGGCGTTCCGCACGGCCGCCGCGGTGGGCATCCGCGAGGCGCTGCACGCCGCCGGCACGATCGTCCTCGAGCCCATCAGCCACGTGGGCGTGACGGTGCCGATGTCCGCGCAGGGCGACGTGATGAGCGACCTGTCCGCCCGCCGGGGGCACATCAACGCGACCACGTCGCTCGACGACGGCCTGGTGCTCATCGAGGCGTCGGTGCCGGAGGCGGAGCTGGCCCGGTACGTGCTGGACCTGCGCTCGATCACCGGCGGCCGCGCGGAGCTGACCATCGCCGCCGACCGGTTCGAGGTCTGCCCCGACCACCTCGTGCCGGCATGACGGAGCTTGCCGAGCTGGCGCGCCTGGTACGGGAGTTCAGCACCGAGCGCGACTGGCAGCAGTTCCACGACCCCAAGTCGGTGATCCTGGCGCTGGTCGGCGAGGTCGGGGAACTGGCGGAGCTGTTCCAGTGGGTGCCCGCCGACCAGGCCGTCGCACAGTTCTCCGCCCCGGACCGGCACGCCCGTGTCGCGGAGGAGATGGCCGACGTCCTGGTCTACCTGGTGTGCCTCGCGGACGTGCTCGGCGTCGACCTGGGCGAGGCGGCGCGCACCAAGCTGGCCGCCTCGCACGTGCGGTTCGCCGCCGACCAGGTCCGTGGCGTCGCACCCCACAAGCCGTAGCCTCGACACCATGGCCCGGTACTTCGACGTCCACCCCGAGAACCCTCAACCGCGGTCGATCGGGCAGGTGGTGGAGCTGCTGCGCAAGGACGCGGTGATCGCCTACCCCACCGACTCCTGCTACGCGCTCGGCTCCCGGATCGACAACCACGACGGCGCGGACCGCATCCGCGCCATCCGGCACCTGGACGACCGGCACCACTTCACGCTGGTCTGCGCCGACTTCGCGCAGCTGGGCCAGCTGGTGCACCTGGACAACAGCGCCTTCCGCGCCATCAAGGCCGCGACGCCCGGGCCGTACACGTTCATCCTCCTGGCCACCCCCGAGGTGCCGAAGCGGCTGGCCCACGCCAAGAAGCGGTCCGTCGGCGTGCGCATCCCGAACCACCCGGTGGCCCAGGCGATCCTGCGGGAGCTGGGTGAGCCGCTGCTGTCCAGCACCCTGCTGATGCCCGGCGCCGAGTGGCCGATGGTCGAGGGCTGGCAGATCAAGGAGGAGCTGGACGCGGTGCTGGACGCGGTGGTCGACGCCGGCGACTGCGGCACGGAGCCGACGACGGTGGTGGACTGGACAGAGGGCACCCCGGAGGTCGTCCGGGTAGGCGCCGGCGACCCGGACCGCTTCTGACGCGCCCACCGATCTCGACTGGAGCTGCCGAGCTCGTCCCTCCCGGCCGAGCTCGTCAGCTGCAGCTCACGAGCTCGGCTGGAACTGACGAGCTCGACCGCGGGAGGGTGACCGGGTGAGCAGGTACGTGGGGGTGGTGGGGCCGTCCGACGCGGCCGACGACGAGGTCCGCGACGCCGAGGCGCTCGGGCGCGGGCTCGCTCAGCGCGGGCATGTCGTCGTCTGCGGGGGACTCGGCGGGGTCATGGCGGCGGTCGCGCGCGGGGCGGCGGACGCCGGCGGGATCGTCGTCGGGCTGCTGCCGGGGACCGACCGGGCCGACGCGAACCCGCACGTCACCGTCGCGCTGCTCACGGGGCTCGGTGAGCTGCGCAACGCCCTGCTGGTCCGGTCGAGCGACGTCGTCGTCAGCGTCGGAGGGTCCTGGGGGACGCTCAGCGAGGTGGCGCTGGCGGTCCGGACGGGCGTGCCGGTGGTGGCACTGCGGGGCTGGCCGCTGTCGGGCGACCCCGCGCTGCACCCGGTGACAACGGTCGAGGAGGCGCTCGCCGCGGTCGACGCGCTGATCCGCCCATGACGGTCGGCTGCGAGATCGTGGGTTCGACGCGAGATCGTGGGTGGGCACCGTCGATCTGGTGCCGAACCCACGATCTCGTCGGGGGACGCTGATGACCGACGGCCCGACGAGCGCCGACGAGGTCGCCCGTGTCGCGGCGGCCGCGCCGGACCTCGCCGCCCTCGACGCGGTCGTCCCCACCTGCCGGGCGTGCCCGCGGCTGGTCGCGTGGCGGGAGCTGGTGGGCGTCGAGAAGCGGGCTGCCTTCCGGGACGAGACCTACTGGGCGCGGCCGGTGCCGGGGTTCGGGGACCCGGACGCCGCCGTGCTCGTCGTCGGCCTGGCGCCCGCGGCGCACGGCGCCAACCGCACAGGAAGGATGTTCACCGGCGACCGCTCGGGAGACTTCCTGTTCGCCGCGATGCACCGCACCGGCTTCGCCAACCAGGCGACCTCGACCGCTGCCGACGACGGGCTGACCCTGACAGACGTCCGCGTGACCGCCCCGGTGCGCTGCGCTCCCCCGGCCAACGACCCGACCCTGGAGGAGCGCCGGACGTGCGGGCCGTACCTGGGCCGCGAGCTGTCCCTGATCCGGCCGCGAGTGATCGTGGTGCTCGGTGCGTTCGGGTGGCAGGCGCTGCTCACCACGCTCGCCGAGCAGGGCTGGCACGTCCCCCGGCCGCGGCCGCGGTTCGGCCACGGCGTGGAGCTGACCCTGCACGGTCCCGGCGGCGCCGAGGTGGTGCTCCTCGGCTGCTTCCACGTCAGCCAGCAGAACACCTTCACCGGGAAGCTGACCCCGGACATGCTCGACGCGGTGCTCATCCGGGCTCGCGCACTTTCTTCACGTGCCGAAGAAAGTGACCTAGGCTGAGGGTCGTGATCAACGGGGACTACGTGGCGGGCACGACGTGGGGCTGGACCGGCGTGCGGGGCACGTGGGGTGGCCCGGAGGCCGAACGGTCGATGGACCTCATGGTCGAGCGTCTTGGCGTGACGTGGACCGCGATCACGCTCAGCGCCCTGCAGGACACGGCGCAGTCCACGCAGATCCACTTCCGGGACCGGCCGACCGTCACCGACGACGAGGTCCGCTGGGCGATCCGTGCGGCCAAGGCGCGCGGGCTGAAGGTCTGCCTCAAGCCCGTGGTCAACGTCGCGGACGGGACGTGGCGCGCACACATCAACTTCTTCGACGTCGACGTGCCGCCGGAGCCCACGTGGTCGCAGTGGTTCGCCGCGTACACCGAGTTCATCGTCCACCACGCGCGGATCGCGGCGGAGGAGGGCGCGGAGATGTTCTGCGTCGGCTGCGAGATGGTGCAGACGGACCGCCGCGAGACCGAGTGGCGCGCGCTGATCACGCAGGTCCGCACGGTGTACGACGGGCTCGTCACCTACAACTGCGACAAGTACCAGGAGGACCACGTCGGCTGGTGGGACGCGGTCGACGTCATCTCCTCGTCCGGCTACTACCCCGTCGACGACTGGGAGAACCAGCTCGACCGCATCGAACCGGTGGTGGCCGCGCACGGCAAGCCGTTCTTCTTCATGGAGGCCGGCTGCCCCAGCCGCGTCGGCTCCCCCGCGCTCCCCAACGACTGGGCGCTGCCCGGTGCCCCCTCCGAGCAGGCCCAGGTCGACTGGTACGAAGCCGCCTTCGCCGCGTGCGGACGACGTGACTGGGTCCGCGGGTTCATGCTCTGGGACTGGCCCGCGGCGCTCTACGACGAGGCCGACGCGGCGACCAACGACGACTACTGCATGTTCGGCAAGGCCGCCGAGGACGTCGTCCGCGCGGCCTACCGCCGGGACACGTAGGTCAGCGCACGACGACGGACTTGGTCAGCTTGTCCGAGAACGTCTGGCGCTTGCTGTCCCACAGCGGCCACAGGTACCCGAGGTAGAGGAAGCCGTCCACGTAGTGCGCGATCTCGCGCACGAACGCCATCCAGACCCCGAGCGGCTCACCGGTCAGGTCGCGCTGCAGCGTGATCCCGACCGCCTTCTTCCCCCAGGACTGACCCGTCCTCCCGCCACGCACCCATCGGTTCCACACCCACAGCGCGAGCGAGATGACCGCGGTGACCGCGAACGTCAGCAGCCCGGTCGGAGTCGGCTCGTCGATCGGGCGGCCCTGGTTGTCGTACCCCGGCACGGACGTCACCGTCATCACCAGGAGACCGGCGAGGTACGGCACGAACGCGAGCGAGTCGAGCAGGTAGGCACCCACACGCTGGATCCACGACGCGTAGCTCACGGGGAGCCCGTACCCGACGCTCGGGTACCCGAACGCGGGGTTGCCGTACGTGGGCGCGCCGTAGGCCGGAGCCCCGTATGCCGGTGCGCCGTAGGCCGGGGCGGCGCCGTAGGCGGGGGCGCCGTAGGCGGGGGCGCCGTAGGCGGGGGCGGCGCCGTAGACGGGTCCGCCCCAGGCCGGTGGGCCGTCCGTCGGAGCCGGGGTGCCGTACGCCGGCTGGCCGTAGGGGGACGGCGCCGCGTACGGGTCGGCCGGAGGCTGACCGTAGGTCGGGGGCTGGAACGGGTCCTGGTGGCTCACGGTGCTCCTGGTGCGGCGGTGGTCAAGACGGGCTGCTTCCCCCATCGACACGCGGGACGGACCGGTTGAGCGCCCAGGCGCGACGGCACGCGCGGCTCGATCCGCAGGCACCTGGCGGTGCAGCATCCGGACGACGTGCGCGAGCGAGACGCGCTGGAGCGGCTCGTAGCGCCGCGTTCGTGGCCGGGCCAGCGAGTTCCTGATCAGTCCAGGGAGATCCGCAGGCCGACGCCGGCGGCGGACGTGGCGATCGTGACGTCGAACAGCAGCGCGGGGTCGTCGGCGACGCGGTGCAGGTGGCCGAACAGCTCGACGGAGATCGCTCCGACCAGCGACGTGAAGAGGGTCGCCGTGCGGGCGGCGGCCCGGGCCACGTCCGGCGCGGGATCAGTCAGTCCGGCGTACGCGTACGCCTCGGGCGCCATGCGTCCGGAGGGGTCGAAGGACGGTCCGGCCGGGTCGAGCACCCCGTCGGCGAACGCCGTCATGGTCAGCTCGACGATGACGCTCCACAGTCGCAGGGCCGCGCGCACGGTGTCGTCCGGCGCCCGGTAGCCGCGGACCGGCGTGCCGTAGATGAGCTCGAACGAGTACGGCTGGTCGAGCGCCCAGCGCCGTACCGCTCGGGCGACCTCCAGCCACGTCTGCGCCGGGCCGGCCCCCCGCGCCCCGGCGGCGGCGTCCTCGGCGACCTGCCCGACGGCGTCGTACGCCTCGATGATCAGCAGGGTGAGCAGGGCGTCGCGCGAGGGCACGTAGCGGTAGACCGCCGACGACGCCATGCCGAGGTCGCGCGCGACGGCGCGCAGGCTCAGCGCCGCAGAACCCTCGCTCTCCAGCCGGGCGCGTGCCGCGGCGAGCAGCTCCGCCATGAGAGCGGCCCGGGCCCGGTCACGGGCGCGCAGGGGGGCGGTCGTCGGCTCGGTCACGGCGTCAGTCTGCCGCCTGGGTGCAGAAACTGCGAGCACTGCTCTTGTTCTGGCCTTCGAGATATGCGAGCATCGCTCCTATCAGAGAGCACTGCTCTCGCTTTCTCGGAGGAGGCCCATCGTGAACCGCCACGTCATCGTCGGCAAGGGTGCCGTGGGCACCACCCTGGCTCACCTGCTCGCGGACCAGGGCGACGACGTCCTGGTGCTCAGCAGGTCCGGCGGCACGTCCACGGGCCGCATCGCGCACGCCGCCGCGGACGCCGGGGATGTCGACTCACTGAGCCGCGCGGCCGAGGGCGCCGACGTCCTCTACAACTGCGCCTCCCCCGCCTACCACCGCTGGCCCACCGACTGGCCTCCGCTGTGGGCCTCGATGCTCGAATCCGCCGCCCGGACCGGCGCCGTGCTGGTGACCGCCGGCAACCTCTACGGGTACGCCACCCACGGCGCCGTGATGACCGAGGACTCTCCGCTCACCAGCACCGACGCCAAGGGTGCGGTCCGCGCGCAGATGTGGCGCGACGCCGAGGCGCGGCACCGCGCAGGCGACCTGCGGGTGACCGAGGTGCGCGGCGCCGACTACGTCGGTCCCCGTGCGGACTCCCAGGCGCTCGCCGGGCCGCAGTTCCTCGGTCCGCTCCGGGCGGGGAGGGTGGTGCGCACGGTCGTGGCGGTCGACCAGCCCCACAGCTGGACCTACCTGCCCGACTTCGCCCGCGCACTCGTCGCCGCCGGGCGCACCCCCGAGGCGTGGGGCCACGGCTGGCACGTCCCCACCGCCGAGCCCCTGACCCTGCGTGAGCTGGGCGCGCGGTTCGCCGTCGGAGGTCCGGCACCGCGGATCCGTCCGGTGCCCGCGGCCGTGGTGCGCGCGCTCGGCGTCGTGTCGCCGCTGCTGCGTGAGGTCGCCGCCGTCTCGGACCACTTCACCCGGCCGTACGTCATGGACACCGCCAGGTCCTCGCAGGTGCTGGGTCTCGTCGCCACCCCGTGGGATGACGCGATCGCCGAGACCCTGGGCCTGACGACTGTCGGAGGTCGGGCGTAGCGTCGTCTGCCATGAAGTTCGGTGTCACCGCCACGTGCGGTTCCGCGTCCCAGAACATCGAGATGGCGGTCGCCGCCGAGGAGGCCGGCTGGGACGGCTTCTTCGCGTGGGACGGCATCGCCGTCGGCCCCATGGACACGTTCGACCCCTGGACGCTCCTGGGCGCCGCAGCGGTGCGGACCAGCCGCATCACGCTCGGTGCCATGGTCTTCTCGCTGCCGCGCCGCAAGCCGTGGGAGGTCGCCCGCCAGGCGCTCACCGTCGACCACCTCTCGGGCGGCCGGCTGGTGCTGCCCGTCGGCCTCGGCGCCGTCGACGACGCCGCCTACAGCCGGGTGTCCGGCGAGCACGTCGGCGTCAAGGAGCGGGCGGCGCTGCTCGACGAGGCCCTCGCGATCCTCGACCTCGCCTGGACCGGGGAGCCGTTCAGCTACACCGGCACGTACCACCAGCTCACCGACTTCGTGTTCCGACCGCGGCCGGTGCGCGGCACCATCCCGGTCTGGGTCATCGGCGCCTGGTTCGCGCCGAGGTCGATGCGCCGGGCGGCCGGGCGCGACGGGGTCCTGCCCATCCGGCGGGAGAACGGGTTCGATCCCCTGTCCCCCGAACAGCTGCGCGAGATCGCGGCCTGGGTCACCGAGCAGCGCGGCGGCGAGCCGTTCGAGCTTGTGGTCGAAGGGGTGCTGCCCTCCGACCATGCCGAGGCCGCGGACAAGATCGCGGCGCTCGAGGACGCCGGCGTGACCTGGTGGATCGACTCCAACTGGGACTTCGACACGGTCACGCCCGACGGCCTGCTGGACCGGATCCGCCGGGGTCCCGTCCCGGCGTGACCGCCACGGTCGCCCTCCTCAGCTCCCCCCGAGCGGTCGTCGGCTCGACGAGAAGTGCGGCGGGACGCGCGTCACAGGGTGGTTGCACCGGCCGATGGGCGCCAGAGGCTCGCTGGGTGCGTCACACTCTAGGGAGAGATGAAGGAGCACCATGCTGACATGCCCGGCCTGCAAGTCCGGAGAGCTCGAACTCGTCGAACGGTTGGCGGACGATCGCCGCACCATCCGATGCACCGCGTGCTCGCACCAGTGGACCCGTGGAGAGGCGAGGACGTCGGCCCCCCTGCCATCCTCGTCGGCGGACCTGCAGGCGCGTTTCCCCGACCGCTCGTCCGTCGACCCGCTCCGGTTGGAGCAGGTGGAAAAGCTGGCCGCAGCCGCACCGCCCACTGAGCCGGGACCGGACTGGTCGCACTACCAGCAGGTGTTCAGCCGCGACGAGATCGCCGACTGCCACCCCCGTGACCTGCAGGCCTTCGTGAACGAGACGCCCGGTGCGACCAACGCCACCACCGCGTCGTTCAACCGGGCGTGGAAGTCGATGGGCGAGCACGAGGCGTCGGCGCGCAGCCGCAACACCATCCGCTACCTGCTCTACGGGCCCCCGAGCGTGCCGCTGCCCGACAGGCTGACGCGCCTGATCCTCGGCCAGGGCGGACTCGGGATGACCGGGTTCAAGGAGCCCGCGCTCACCCGCGTGCTGACCGCGATGTCCCCCGACGCGTACCTGCCGGTGTCCACCTACGGCGCCGCACGCGGCGGGAAGCGCGAGATCGCCAAGCGCGTCTACGGGCTGACGCTGCCCGAGGTGGCCAAGGAGCAGTTCACCATCGGGCGTCTCGTCCTGTGGAGCAACGACCTGCTGGTCGACCTGGTCCAGGACCAGTTCGAGGACCTCACGCAGGCGGCCGCGTTCCTGACCACCGTCAAGCTGCCCGCCTGACTCGTCGCGGCCGCGCTCACTCGTCGTGCGGCCGCGCGAGGTCGTCGCGCAACTTGGCGACGACGTCAGGACCGAGCTCGAACCCCTGCGAGCTGCCCGGGTTGATCACGATGCCGACGTCCGCGGGCATCCGCAGCAGCACCTCCCGGACGGGCATCGTGACCGCCTCACCCCCGAGGCGACCCTCGTCCTGGAACCGCTGGACCGACGAGAACGCCACCAGGTGGTGCGCCCCGTCGCGGTGCACCAGCGCCGGGATGAACCCCTCCAGGTGCTCCCCGACGGGCGCGCCGCTCGGCACCGCCAGCTGCTCGTAGGCGAACCGCGTGAGCAGCTTGGCGCCGTCGATCGTGCCGGGCGCCGCGGTGCGCAGCGCCTGGTCGAAGTCCTTCATGGGTGCTCCCTCGTCGTTGCGGGCGAGCGCTCACGCTACCTGCGGACCCACGCCGCGACGCGCTGCACGCGCCTCACCGCGACGCGATTCGGAACAGGGTCGGCGTGACCACGTCGAGGAGCAGGACGTCGAAGCCCGTGAGGTGCCGGCGTCCGACGACGTGACGCGACCAGGCGTGCTCCCGGCAGAGCGCCTCGCTCGACCACACCTGACCGTTCGGCCAGTCCGGGGTGTCGAGCCGCACCCCCATCACCTCGCCCATGACGAGCGCCCATCGCCGGTCCGGGCCGTCGGGGGCCTCACCGATCGGGTGCGCGACCGCCCAGACGGTCGTGCCGACGACCGGCCGGTGGTCGTCGGCGGCGGAGTAGAGCCTCGGCACGTCCAGCGTGGTGGCCATGCGTCCAGTCCACCCGACCGACGTGGCCCCGGCGTGACCAGTGCCCGACGGCGCGGTGACGATCTCTACTCGGTCGGCGGCGGTCCGCCGTGGCGGTCGACCTGCTTCGGCAGGACGAACACCAGCACGAAGGCCACGACGGCCAGCGCCGCGCTCACCGCCATCGCGTGCGCCGCGCTGTCGGTGAACGCCTGGGCGATCTGCGCGGGGTCGTTGCCGGTGATGTGCAGGGTCCCGAACAGGACGCTGCCGATCACCGCGATACCGATGGCCGACCCGACGCGCTGCATGACCCCGATGACACCGCTGGCGGCACCGGCCTCGGACCGGTCGACGGTGGCGACGATGAACTGCGCGTTCGGCGCGATGAACAGCCCGCTGCCGATGCCCGCGATGAGCAGCGGAGGCAGCAGCTCCCAGTGCGTCAGGTCACCGGCCGGCTCGAGCTGCAGCACCAGCCACACCCACGCGAGCCCGACCGCGACCATGGCCGTCCCGACGATCAGCACCGTCCGGCCCAACCGCTGCGCCAGCCGGTTGCTCTGCGACGCCCCGATGATCGACCCGAGCGCGAACGGCACCGCGACCAGCCCTGACTCCAGCGCGGTGTGGCCGAGCCCCGCCTGCCACAGCAGCGAGATGGTGAAGAAGATGGACGTGAACGCGGCGAAGTAGACGAGCGCCAGGATCGTGCCGCCCGTGAACGCCGCGTGCGAGAACAGGTGCGGCGGGACCATCGGGTTGTCGATCCGCCGCTCCCAGAACGCGAACGCGACGATCAGCAGCACACCGGCCACCAGCGTGACGAACGTCCACACCGGCCAGCCCTTGTCCTGGCCCTCGATCAGCGGCACCAGCAGGGCGATCAGCGCGGCGGTCACGAGGACCAGCCCGACGAAGTCGTACCCGGCCTTCTGCCGAGCCTCGGACCCCGCCGGCAGGATCTTCGCGGCGGCGATCAGGGCGATGACCCCGATGGGCAAGTTGACCCAGAAGACGAGCCGCCAGCCGTTCTCGTCGCCGAACGCCTCGATGATCAGCCCGCCGAGGATCGGCCCGAGGGCGGTCGAGACGCCGATGACCGACCCCATGATCGCGAACGCCTTGCCGCGCACCTGCGGCGGGAACAGCAGCTGGATCATCGCCGTGACACCGGGCACGAAGATCCCGCCGGCCAGCCCCTGGACCGCCCGCGCCACGATCAGCTGCATGCTGTCCTGCGCGAACCCGCAGGCCGCGCTGGCCACCGTGAACAGCAGCAGCCCCGCGAAGAACACCCACTTGTGGCCGACCCGGTCCCCGATCCGGCCCGCGGGGATGAGCGCGATGCCGAACGCGAGCGCGTAGCCGCTGATGATCCAGCTGAGGGTGGCTTCGGAGGCGTCCAGGCTGAGGCGGATGGTGGGGAGCGCGACGTTGACGATCGTGGTGTCCAGCAGGGCCATGAACATGCCGGCCATGAGGACGATCAGCGCGTTCCACGCGGAGCGGGGGACGGCAGAGGGCTGACGGACAGCCGTGGTCTCGGTCATGAAGGGACCCTTCGGGCTGTCAGGAGTGCGGGAGCCGGTGCGGCGACCATCATCGCAGCGACGTCCGACACCCGCCCCGCGAGGGGTCCGGAACGGCACGTGACCTAGACGACTCCCACCCACAGCCCATCGCGTGCCCTCGTCATCGCGACGTGGATATCGACTGCATTCCTCAGGTTGTCGAGTCGTCTGGTCGATACCGTGACTGGGTCTGCACACATGTCTTGTCGAGCCGGGAGATCCTCAACTTGTCGGAATCGATCGGGGCATTCGAGCGCACTCGCATCGAGCGCTCGCTGGGGCAGCGGATGCTCGCCAGCTCCGACCGCGCCCGCATCTGGGCATCTGTCGACAGGATCCTCGATCGTGGACCCGTCCGAGGAGGCAGCCCCGGAGTCACGGGCTTGGCCCTGGGGTATGTGCAGTCGGGCAAGACCACCGCCATCACAGCCCTGGTCGCCGCGGCAGCGGACGAGGGTTACCGGGTCATCGTGGCGATGCTCGGATCAACCAACCTGCTGCTCGACCAGAACAGCCTTCGACTCCACGCCGCCCTCGGCCTCGCAGAACGTGAGGACTACGTCTGGGTGTCGATGACGAACCCGGCTGGTTCCGGAAAGTCGAAGGAGCTCGTCGACTGGCTGGCTCGTGGGCGCACCGTGGTCATCCCGCTGCTCAAGCACGCAGGCAGGATCACGGCGCTCGCCAAGGTCCTCGCTGCGGCAGGGATCGACCATCCGGTCCTGATCGTGGACGACGAGGCCGACCAGGCGAGCCTGAACACTGAGGCGTCGACGACGAACGAGAGCAGGACGTACGAAGCGATCAGCGCGCTGCGCAGCGCGGCACGAAAGCACCTCTACGTCCAGTTCACAGCAACCCCGTACGCGCCCCTGCTCCTGAGCCATGGCGACCACCTGCGCCCCGACTTCGTCGAGATGCTGACGCCAGGTACCGGCTACACGGGTGGTCGGGAGTTCTTCGTCGACAGTGCGGCGCAGGTCATCCGTCCGATCCCGACTCTCGACGAGCAACCGGCCAAGTCGTCACCCACGCAGCTCCCCAAGTCGCTCGTCACGGCATTCGCCAACTTCGTCGCCGGTACTGCGCTCCTGCTTGGGCACGATCCCGGTGCAGCACCCGTATCGATGCTCGTTCACTCCACCCAGCGCAACGCGATCCAGGAGCGGTATCACTTCCTGCTGCAGAGACTCGTCCGTCGGTGGACGGACGCGCTGGCGGCGCTCGTATCTCCGGACGGCATGCCCCAGGAGATCGTGGAAGAGCGAGGCCGGCTCGTGGCCGCAGGGGCCCGCGACCTAGGGAGCGCCGAGTTCCTGGATCGCGCCAGGTACGTCTTGCGGGAGACCACGCTGTGGCTCGTCAACTCTGCGAGCGACGTGCAGAAGGTCGACTGGCGGCTTGCTCCCGTGCACGTCCTGGTGGGGGGAAACAAGCTCGACCGGGGTTTCACGGTGGAGGGCTTGACGGTCACCTACATGAATCGGCCGCCGAGCGTCCAGGTCGACACCCTCGAACAGCGCGCCCGAGCATTCGGCTACCGCGGCGACCTCCTCCCTTACTGCCAGTTCTTCGCCACCCCGCGGACGCTTCGGCTGCTGCGCGAGATCGTCGACACCGAGTACGACCTACGCGCTCGACTCGAGGACTGGGTCGGCCTGGGCAGGGACGTGGGCGACTGGGCGCAGGAGGTGGGTCTCCTCCTGCCTGAGGGGACCAAGCCCACTCGGCAGTCGGTCCTCTCGTCACTCATCAAGTTCAACTCACGTCCCGGGTGGCACCAGCTCCGGCGCCCGTCGCTCGCGCCGGCGGACCTCCAGACGAACCGCGAGCTGATCGAGCGACTGGGACTGCTCGACGCTCCGTTCGTCCGGTTCGGGCGTCTGCAACACCGTTCGCTGCACGTCCCGCTCGATCGAGTTGCCGACGACCTGATCGGTGCCTGGGCAGGCTCGCCCATCGGTGCCAGCCCCGGGTGGCGCCAGGACGACCTCAGCGATCTCGTGCGCCGTCAGCCGGACAGCCACGGCCCGGTGCTCGTGACGCTCATGGAGCATCCCGACGGCGGTGCTCGACTCCGCGACTGGGATCTCGAGACGGGATTCGTGAATCTCCTCCAAGGCGCCGATCCTCGGTCCCGCCCGGGAGTCGACCCATACCTCGGCGACCGCTCAATCGGCGGGGCGGACATCGATCCTTCTCGCGTCGTGGTCCAGGTGCACCGAGTGCGTTCCACCCAACCCGGCGCCACGCCTGAGGTCTTCACGCTCGCGGTGCACGCGGGCGACCGCCAGATAGCCAGGAAGGTCTGAGATGGACTCGGTCGCTGACATCCGTTCGAAGGGGACCGCGCGGAAGGTCCCGCTGCGGGACCTCCGACTCGACGCGCACAACCCTCGCCTCTCCCCGGACGACCAGGAGGCGGCCCAGGAGGACCTTGCACTGAGTCTCGAGCTCGGGTTCGAGGCGGTCACCGTCGCAGAATCCATCGCCTCGCACGGATTCTTCGGGAGCGAGCCACTCATCGTGATCGCTGGCGATGAACCAGGTACCTGGGTCGTCGTCGAGGGGAACCGGCGACTCACGGCCCTGCTAGGCCTCGCGGACGCAAGGTTGCGCGCCCAGTTCGCGGGTCGGAAGCAATGGGATGTTCTTGCATCTCAGGCGGGCGTCCGCATCGAGGACCTGATCCCCGTGGTAGTGCTCGCGGACCGCGCCGAGGCGACCCCGATCATCGGCTTTCGGCACATCTCCGGGATCCTCCAGTGGGAGCCGTTCGCTCAGGCTCGGTACATCGCCCGGCTGGTCGATGAAGACGGGATGACCTTCAAGGAGGTCGCCGAGATGATCGGGATCGACCGAACGCGAGTGGGAAATCTCTACAGAGATCAGGCGATCGTGGCGCAGGCAGAGTCCCTCGGCATCGAGACCGGTCATATCGAACGTGCGTTCTCTCTGATGACGGTCGCAATGAGCACGACCAAGCTGCGGAATCACGTCGGCGCTGATCTCGGCGCACGAACCGTGCCGGGCGTGCCCCCGGTGCCCGCCGACAGGACCGGTGCACTGCGGGAGCTGATCACCTGGGTCTACGGAGATGGCGAGATCGAGCCAGTCGTGGCCGAGTCTCGCGCCATCAGCAAGCTGGGAAACGTCGTCGCCTCGGAGCCGGGCCTCGCAGCACTCCGCCGAGGGGAGTCTCTCGACGTCGCGATCCAGACCGTCAAGGACCACGACGAAGACCCGCGCGGTCGCCTCTTGAGACGACTGAGAACCGGGAAGAACGCACTGGCTGCAGCGCTCGAGGATCTGCCCGACTTCGGTTCGGACGCCGAGGTCACCGAAGCCGTCGACGAGGCAAAGGGCGCAGTCGACGCGCTGCTCGCTGCACTCGGCGATGTCTGACGCATATACGCCCTCGCCCAGGGCGGACAAGATCGCCGACTGGCTCGAGGTTGCCGCGATCCGGGAGGACCGCGGTCTTGGCGCTGCCGCCCAGCGGGAGCTAGCGGTCGCTGCGGGGGTTCGGGAGATCGATCTCGACTTAGGGCGCAACACCATGGTTCGTCGAGCCGCTGTCCTCGGCAGCGCGTACCCGTTCCGCACAGGCAGCGGGATAGCTGCGGCCCCTGACGTCGCGGACTTCCCCTGGGCGTCGATGCTGCTGATGAGTGCTGAGTCGCCGATGCGCCTGGTCATCGACCTGCCCCGGTCGGCAGCGATGTTCGAGCAGATCACCGCCTGCGCCCTGGTGCACCTCTACGGCGGCGGCACGCGGTCGGTGAGATTTGGCTGGCCGTCAGACATCGGGCGACCTCGCGAGTTCCCAGACGCTGTCCGGTGGCTGGCGGCCGACATGGGCGTCGCCATCGGTAGCTCATACCGGCCGCCGTATGCGAAGGACGGAGGCGTTGACGTCGTCGCGTGGCGCCCGTTCCCCGACGGTCGCTCCGGCTTCCCGGTGACGCTCGTGCAGTGCACTCTCGAGCGCGACTACGCGCACAAGGCCGGTGACGTCGATGTCCGCGTCTGGGCAGGGTGGCTGCGCCTCGACGTAGATCCCACAACAGCTCTCGCGGTACCGGAGGTCGTACCGGCCGGCGAGGCGTGGAACGCACTTGCGGCTCGCACCGTCGTCCTCGATCGGATCCGCTTGGCATCGCTGATCAGGGAAGAGACGAGAATGGGCTACCCACTCGCGGGCGTCCGATCGTGGACTGCCTCGACGGTCGATGCGATGAGGAGTCGGTGACGATGGACGTCAGCTGGCCACAGCCACTCCGAAAGGACGTGATCGTCGCCGAGGTCGCGCGACTGATAGGCGTCGAACCCCCGGCGATGTCGACCGGCTCGTCGGAGCCTCGGGCGATCTTCCTCCTGGTGAACGACCGGCTCGGCCTCGGACTGGACGAGCGTGCCGACAAGCCCGGTCTCGCCCGAGGGATCGTCGAGGCGAGCGGAGACCGCTGGCTGCCGACCTACGAGTCGCGCGGCTCGACCGTGACACGAGACGGTCTGGTAGCCGTCCTTCGAGCGGTGGAGTTCTTTCTCAGATGAGCGCCGCATCACCGCAGCACGTGCCTGCCCATCCCGGCTCGTCGTCAGCGGCGGTGTCGCGCCGCATGTCGGTCGCACGCCGTCGCGACACTGCCCCCGAGATGGCCCTTCGGAGGGCGGCGCACGCCTCCGGTCTGCGGTATCGCGTGGCCTACCCGATCCCGGGACAACGACGCCGCACCATCGATCTCGCCTTCACCCGGGTCCGGGTCGCCGTCTTCGTGGACGGCTGCTTCTGGCACGGGTGTCCGACGCACGGCACGAGTCCTCGGCAGAACTCTGAGTGGTGGACTCAGAAGCTCGCCGCAAACTACGCCAGAGACCGAGACACCGACCGGATCCTTCGCGAGCTCGGGTGGACGGTGCTCCGCATCTGGGAGCACGAGGACCCGATCGAAGCGTGCTCGAGAGTCGCGAGCTCAGTTGCTCGTGCGCGCCTTGCCCTCGGCGACGACTGACTCCATCACGTCGTCGGGCGAGACGGGCGAGTCCGTAGCGATCGCCTGGAAGATGCGTCGACCCGCCTCACTGGTCTTGAGGATCGCCTCGTCCCGCTTCACGTGCTCGCGGAGCACGTGCCACACAGCGCCGACGTTCACCCCGTTCCCCAGCTGTCGGTACGTCGCCGCGGCTGGCTGGTCCCCGAACTCGAAGTTGTCCGGGAGGCCCTGCAGGCGTGCGGCCTCCCGAGGTGAGAGTCGTCGCTCGCGGGTGCCGATGATCGACGTCTGCGTGATCGCCACGAGGGCGGGGAGGTGCGTGGCGCGCTTTGCTCGCAGACCTGACGGACGCATCTGCATCACGCACTCCCAGAGCGTGGCTGCGTCCTGCGCCTGCCACTCGAACTTCCGCCGCGACGGCGGGAAGTCGCGAGCTGCGTGCCGCTCTATCCACTCGTCGAATGCGGCGCGGTGAGCGGTGTACAGGGCGGAGTTCTTCCGGAGGAAGTTGGCCTTCCACGACGGGGTGCCCTCCGGAATCCTCAACTCGTCCTCGTGGACCCAGGCATCGATCCAGATCGGGAACCCAGGCAGGCGTCTCGGCTTCTCACCGAGTCGCCGACTCTCGTCCTCGTGGATGGCGCGCATGATGCGAACCCACTCGTCCCATGCGGCGATCCACTGGCGCTCGTCGGCACTCAGCCCCAACCCTTCGACCTCGTGGTCGGGGTCGAGTGGCAGGTCGGCCTCCAGGTCCCACTCCTCACCGCCGCGCAGGCTGCGGTTCTCGACCGCCGGCATCGGGTCGGCTCCACCCATGAGGTCATCGGGGTCGTAGGTCGCCGTGATGAACACGCGCTCGCGAACGTGCGGGCGACCGCCGGCCTCGAGCGGGAGCAGGTGTGGGGAGAACACCGCCGGTGTCTCCGAGACGCGATATCCCTGAGCGCGCAGGCTCTCGACCACAACCTGCCACTCGTGAAAGTGCCTCGGTCCGGCGAGGTTCCTGACGTTCTCCAGCAGAACCACACTGGGGTGGTGCACCTCGATGATCTTGAGGATGTTCCAGAAGAGGGTGCCGCGAGTCTCGTCCATACCTCGCTGCGCGCCTGACTTGCTGAACGGCTGGCATGGGAAGCCGGCGGCAAGGATGTCGTGGGCTGGCACCGCCATGACGTCGTCGTTCGCATCCTGGGTGATGTCACCCAGGGGGCTGTGGCCCCAGTTCAGCTCGTAGACGCGCGCGGCACGCTTGTCGATCTCGACCGAGTAGACGGGTGTGCCTCCATACCCACGTAGCACCGCAGCGAAGCCGCCGATGCCAGCGAACAGGTCGACGAAGCGGAATCTCGAGCTCAGGTCCTCTGGCGGGCTGGCATCAGGAGTCACTACGTCTGCCTGTCTCGGGGATGCGGCCGGGGTTCTGTCGACCGTCGCTGGATGGTAGTCCGGGGGTACGACCCCAAGCTTGGCAGCTCAGCAGGCGTTGGGCAACGACCTTGGCAGGCGTGTCGTACGACTGTTCGAACACGCGGGACCCTCAGGAGGCCGGCAGGGGTCGGTGGCCTGGAAGCGCGGTAGCGCCTAGAGCTCAGAACCGCGAGCGTCCTGCAGAAGCCCGATCGCACGAGAGAGTGCGGGGCCACTCCAAACACCCTCTCCTTCTCAACCCCTCGTCGACGACTGACACATACGCGGAAGCGTGCTTTGCCGCTAGAACGTCCACACCTCGTCATAGGCGATTTCGGCGAGTCGCCGCGATCGTGCCTGAACCTGCGATGCGCCCCATGCCTCATTTGCCAGAATGGCACCGAGTCCATATGCCTCCGCGAATGGCGCAAGAATCTCGCGCTTTGTTCGGAAGTCGGCGCTGCCGAGTTGCGAGTTGAGACCAGTTTCGATCCAAATCAGGTTACCGATAGCTCCCACCCAGGGTCGGCCGATCTTCTGCGGTGCAATATGTTCGATATTGCACTTGCTATGATCGATGGCGTACGGCGCTCTAGATGCGTCGTGCAAGCTACGAAGCACATACTGGACGAGCCGCTTATCCTTCGACTCCGTCTCGGAGAATCGGAGGCCTGTTGTGAATTCCGTGATGAACGTCTCTCGCTGCGAGACACTTCCGCGCAGTTTACCAATCAGCTCGTCGATCGCTTTATACGCGGCGTCCGATGTGATTGCCTTTGAGACCTCGCGTGCATGCGCAGCGTACATCTGGCTTTGGCCGCCGGTACTGCTTGCACCAACAACTGCGGTGGTTATAAAGTGGTAGGACTCAATTGCCCGAAGCGTACTCCGGAGGCGCTTGAACGTGATGCGTCTTTCCGAATACGCTCGGAACAGCGCCAGCAAGAACGGGCGCGGCTGGCGTACGCCGAAGGTGTTGAGGGCGATGAGTGAATTGCGAACTGCGAACTCGCTATGAATCGACTTCCAACTATCAGGATTTGCGATTCGTGAGTACAACTGCGCGTCGAGAAGGAGAGAAGTAGCCGCCGAACTCGCCGTCAGGCCGCCCAGTTTCTCGAGCTTCATCGTGCGAAACAGTTTTCGCTCCGAGACATACTTGTAGCGAGAGAGCCACCAATGCAGGATAAAAGTATTCGCGTTTACATCGCCTCCCTGATTTGCCAGGGTCGCTCTCATGTCCCGCCAGAGGATGCCCGGCGTGTCCAAATCTCCATTTTCGGCTGGCATTCGGTTGAGAATGTAATTCTTCAACAGGTCGGCGACCTCGAGGTCCCGACCCCGAGAGTTGAGCGTTTCAAAGATCACATAGGCATCGTCTTCGCTGTCAAGCACGATCCAAATGACCTGCAATCCGAGGATCCGATCTCGAACGGCCTTAAGGCGGATGATGAATTCGTGGTCGTCAGCCAACCCTTCGTCAGGGACGGTGCCAAGGTCTCCGCTCAACCTAGAATTGATTTCGGTGAATGCTCGTCGGATATTTTGCTGGTCCTCGTTGGCTGGAGCAACCTCCATCCGCGCTGCGGGACGCACCTGGACCTGAGAAGACAGGAACGTCCCCGCGGGCTCTGATCTCAGGACGAAGTGCGCGATATTGTCGTCGTCAGTTCGCTCGATATATTTCGTCACGCCGTCGGCCAAGTCGGTGCGCCCACAACTCACGAATCTGTCGCGGATTGCACAAAGTATCAAGGTGAGGGTTGTGATTCGCTGCTGCCCATCAACTATTGCGAATGTATCGCGGCGCATCTTGTAGGAGACCATCGGGCCAATGAAGTAGCCTTCGTCGTTGTCAGCAACTACGTCGGTCCAGAACTCATCGAGATGCTCCGGTCCCCATGCGTACGGCCGTTGGAATCTGGGGATTTCATAATAGTCAGACTTGAGGACATCCTTCACGTCGCGGAGGACCGGCTGGAAGGTGATCGACGGCATTGAACATTCCATTCTTGACGCAGCGGAGTTCACATATCGACTGTTCGCTCTTCTCACTCTCACGCGAGGGGAGGCCGCAATGGGACCGCCGACCGGGTGAATCCGGCACTCCTGTCCGTCCGGGTGTGCGGCGACGCTCCGGGTACCGACGTGCAATGGTCCCGTGAAAGTTGCCTACTGAGAACATCTAGGAGCGGGCGCACCTTGGCCTCATATGCGGAGACTCTCCCTCCGGCAGCGCGCGGTCACGACCTGGCATCTCCGGACCGAGGCGGCCGCCAAACCGGGCCGGTCCCCGTAACCCGCTAGACACACTCCGCACGTACCGTCCCCCGAACCAGGCATGGACGCAGGCCCCCCGCGCACGCGACCCTGTCCCCACCGGACGAGCGAAGGAGCGGCGGATGTTCGAGCGCGTCGACCCCTTCATCGGCACGGAGGCCACGGCCCTGCCGCCGCAGCACGGACTGGCACGCACCTGGTGGTGGCCCAAGCCGCAGGTCGGCAACACGCACCCCGGCGCCACGTACCCGCTCGGCATGGTCAGTGCCTGCGCGTACAGCGGGGCGTACCCGACGGGCTACGGCCGCTACGACCTGGGCACCGAGGGTCTGCCGACGGAGATGCACGAGCGCCAGGTGGCCAGCGGGTTCACGCACTTCCAGCAGTCCGGCACGGGCGCCATCCGCAAGTACTACAACTACTTCCGCGTCACCCCGATGCTGCAGCCGCTGGACGACCTCGGTGACGTGTGGGACATCGTCGACGAGGACGCGGAGCCCGGCTACTACGCCGCGACGCTGGCCAGCGGCATCCGGGCGGAGATCACGGTCGGCCCGAAGTCGGCGGTGCACCGCTACACGTTCCCGGCGCACCGGGACGCCCGGCTGGTCATCGACTTCTCGCTGGGCGGGCTGACCATCCCCTACGGCCGCACGGTGCCGCTGCGGGCGCACCTGCACTCGCTGAGCCCCGGCATCGCGCAGGGCGAGATCGTCGTCGAGGGTGCTCCGCTGGCCATCCACGTGGAGTGCGACGACCCGCGCTGGCGGCAGATGCTCTGGTACGACCGCCGGCTCATGCCGGGCGGGACGCGGCTGGACTTCGACCGCATCCGGCCGACGACGCTGCGGCCGTTCGGGCTGATGTGGGCCGGGCCGTCGGAGCCGGGGCAGGTGGTGGAGCTGCGGTTCGGGTTCTCGCTGCGGGGCGTCGACCAGGCGCGCGAGAACCTGGAGAAGGAGTGCGGTCCGGGTCCGTCCAGCTTTGCGACGAGGCGCGCCGCGACAGCGTCCGTGTGGCAGGAGAGCCTCGGCAAGATCCGCGTCGACACCCCGTCGGCGGACAAGCAGACCGTCTTCTCGACCGCGCTGTACCACTCGCTCATCAAGCCGTGCCTGGCGCTCGACGAGTCGCCGTTCTGGCCGACCGACGGGCCGTTCGCGTTCGACATCGCGACCATGTGGGACATCTACCGGACGCAGCTGCCGCTGCTGACCACGCTCATGCCGGACAAGGCGATGGAGCTGGCGAACGCGCTGCTGTACATCTCGGAGGAGGAGGGGAACCTCCCCATCGGGTACCGGATGGCCCGCGGGGCCGACCAGTTCAGCCGCCAGGCGTCGGCCCTCGCGCACACGTTCCTGGCCGACCTGTGCCAGCTCGGGCTGCCCGGGATGGACTGGGACTGGGCGCTGGTGCACATGCACAACGACCTGCGCCGCACGTACGGCGAGGACTTCCTGCTGCGCGGCAAGGTGCATCCCATCAGCCACACGCTGGACCTGGCGTTCGGGTACTGGTGCACCTCGCAGATCGCCGCGCACGTGGGCGACCCGATGCTGGTCGAGCAGTTCACGCCCCTGGCGGCGCGCTGGATCAACGCGTTCGACGAGGACACCGGCCTGCTGCAGGACTCGACGTACTACGAGGGCGGCCGGTGGAACTACTCGTTCCGGCTGCTGCACGACATGGCGGCCCGCATCAAGCTCTCGGGCGGCGACGACGCCTTCGTCGCGCAGCTCGACCAGTTCTTCGGGTTCGACGCCTCGCCCGTCCGGCAGCCGGGCATCCGGCCGGGCATCGAGGAGATGGCGGAGGGCTACGCGCTCAACCGGTTCGAGGGCCTGAACAACGAGCCCGACATGGAGGCGCCCTGGTCGTACCACTACGCCGGCCGACCGGACCGGACCGCCGAGGTGGTGCAGGCGATCGTGCAGAACCAGTTCGGCACCGGGCGCGGGGGTCTGCCGGGCAACGACGACTCCGGCGGGCTGTCGTCGTGGTTCGTGTGGGCGTCGCTGGGCCTGTTCCCGGTGGCCGGCCAGAACCTGTTCCTCATCAGCGCGCCCGCGTGGCGGGAGTCGAGCATCGTGGTCGGCGACCGCAGCTTCACCATCGAGTCCACGGGATTCACCGAACCGACACCCGGCGGACCGACGCAGTATGTACAGTCCGTCCACCTCGACGGTGAGCGGCTGGACCGCACCTGGCTGACCGGCGCCGAGCTGCACCGCGGCGGACGCCTGACCCTGGGGCTCGGCCCGACACCCAGCGACTGGGGCACCACCGTCCGGCCGCCGTCCGTGAGCACCACTCCCCCGACCACCGCGCTGCGGCGCTGACCACAGGAGCCGACGTGAGCACCAGCCGCCGTCTCGTCATCGTCGTCCGTGCCGACCCGGTCATCTGCGGGCACTCGGGCGAGGCCCGCAACCTCGCGGAGGCCGCGCTGCACCGGGGTTTCGACGACGTCCGCATCGTCACGTGGCCCATCGACCGCCTGCAGGCGACCGGCCTCCCGCTCAAGCCGCTCGACGGGGTCATGCCGTACTCGCCGGGGATCACGGTCGAGCGTCCCGAGCCCGTCGGCGACTACAAGGTGCCCGACGGCCGCTGGCTGGCGGGGATCGTCGGCCGCCTGGTCGAGCTCTTCACCGACGGCGTGCCGACGGTCGCGATGTCGCTGTACCTGAGCCCGCACGCCCAGGCGGTGGCCGACGCCGTGCACGTCGCGCGCCGGACCGGTCTGCCGGTGAACGTCACCACCGTGGCCGAGGCGGTCGGGTCCGACGTCACCAACGTGGTGCGCGCCTGCGTCGAGAAGGACGAGTTCGGGGCCGCCGCGCACGTGCTGTCCAGCTACCTCGAGCACGACGTCTGCTTGGCGGTGAGCGACTACACGCGCGAGCTGATCATCGCGGAGGCCGCCGCGATCGACGCCAAGCACGGCACGACGTTCGCCGCTCAGTGCCGCGAGCGCGTGACGGTCTCCTACCCGGCCATCGACGTGGGTTCCTACCTCGACCTCGACGCCGCGGCGACCGACCGCGTGCTCGGCGACCGCGGGCTCGTGCGCGACGGCTACGTGCTGTTCCTGTCCCGGCTCGCGCACGCCAAGGGGGTCGACGACCTCATCGCCGGCTTCGCCGCCTCCCGCGCGGCCGATGCCCTGCGGCTGGTGGTCGCCGGCAACGGTCCGGACGCCGGGCGCCTCCAGGAGCTGGCCGCGGCCTCGCCCGCCGCCGACCGGATCGTGTTCTTCGACGACGTCGACGACGACGAGAAGGCCCACCTGATGACGGCGTCCGCCGCCTACGTGCTGCCCAGCAAGCCGCGTCCGGAGTTCGTCGAGACGTTCGGCATCGCGCTGGCGGAGAAGATGCTCGCCGGCGGCGGCCCGGTGATCACCACCGACACCGGCGGTATCGGCGAGGCGGTCGGCGACAGCGCGTTCATCGTGCCGGTCGAGTCCCCGTCCGCCATCGCCGCGGCCCTCGACCACGTGCTGACCATGTCCGCCGACGAGCGCGCCGGGTGGGAGACCCGCGCCCGCCTGCACGCGATGCAGTTCGACCGCGGCGCGGTGCTGGACGCGATCCTCGACCGCGTGGCCCGCGTCGAGCGGGTGGCCGCGCCGATCGGGTAGCCCTCTGTCGCCGCGCGCTCGTCGGCAACCGAACGTACGGTCGAGGTTCCGCCCGCCACCGTCGTGAGGACCAACTGATGGCGCCGCCGACCGAGCCGTTGATCTTCGTCCTGCACGGAGCCCGTGGGGACCTGGCCAGACGCATGGTGCTCCCCGCCCTGGCCACGCTCCAGCGGCGCGGGCTGCTGCCCGAGCGGTGGGCGCTGCTCGGCACCGGCCGCACCCCGATCAGCTCGAAGGAGTTCGACGCGCTGCTGCGGGAGTCCGTCGAGGAGTTCGGCGACGAGGAGGCCGCCGCGGGCGTGCAGGAGCTGACCGAGCACACCGCGTACGCCGGGGACGTCAGCGAGGACGACACGGCCGACGAGCTGCCCGGTGAGCTGGAGCGGCTGCAGGACGTGCTCGGCGGCGGCGCCACGGTCATCCACTACCTCGCCGTCCCGCCGTCGTCGTTCGCCCCGATCACCCGGGCGCTCAAGAAGGCGAACCTCACCGACGGCATCCGCATCGTCTACGAGAAGCCGTACGGCACCTCGCTCGAGACGTTCCGGGAGCTGGACGCCATCGTGCACGACGTGTTCGACGAGGAGCAGGTGTTCCGGATCGACCACTTCCTGGGCAAGGAGGCGACCCAGAACCTGCACGTCCTGCGGTTCGCCAACGAGCTGTTCGGGGGCATCTGGAACCGGCAGCACGTCGCGCAGGTGCAGATCGACGTGCCGGAGACCCTGGACGTCGCGCAGCGGGCGGAGTTCTACGACGCCACCGGGGCCGCTCTGGACATGCTGGTCACGCACCTGTTCCAGGTGGCCGCCGAGGTGGCGATGGAGCCGCCGCGCAAGCTCGACGCCGCCAACCTGGGCAAGGCGCGGGAGGACGTCATCGCGCACTTCCGACCGCTGGACCCCGCGCAGGACGTCGTGCTCGGGCAGTTCGAGGGCTACCGCGACATCGACGGCGTCCCGGACGACTCCACCACGGACACGTTCGTCGCCGCGCGCCTGTGGGTGGACACCGACCGGTGGCGGGACGTGCCGTTCCTGCTGCGGACCGGCAAGCGGATGGGCGGGTCCGCCCAGCAGGTCACGCTCGTGCTGCGCACCCCCGACGAGCTGTTCGGCTCCCCCGTCGGCCCCAACCGCGTGATCGTGTCGCTGGCGGGCTCGGGCGAGCTCAAGGTCACGACGACCGTCAAGCGACCGGGCGCCTTCCTGGAGCTCGGCACCGGCACCGCGAAGCTGGAGCTGGCCGACGTCGAGCCCGGCGAGTCGCTGCCCCCGTACGCCGGGCTGGTGGAGGACGTGCTCGTCGGTGACCGCACCCTGTTCACCACCGCACGCGGGCTGGAGTCGGCCTGGATCGCGTTCGCCCCCCTGCTCGGCGACGACCGCCCGGCGCCCGAGCCGTACGCGGTCGGCTCCTGGGGCCCCGCCGCCGCCGACCGGCTGGCCGAGCCGCACGGGTGGGCGCTCGGCGACTGAACGCGCGGTCGCCCTCTGCCGGCGCCGTCGGCATGCTGGACCCATGGCCCGCCTCGTCACGCTCGCGATCACCTCGCTGGACGGCTACGTCGCCGACGCCGACGGCGGCTTCGACTGGGCGGCGCCCGCGGAAGACCTCCACCAGTACGTGAACGACCTCGACCGCCAGATCGGCACGCACCTGTACGGCCGTCGGATGTACGAGGTCATGCAGTACTGGGAGACCGCCGGCCAGGGCGCCGACGAGCCCGCCGTCGAGCGGGACTACGCAGCGGTCTGGCAGGCCACGGACAAGGTCGTCTACTCGCGCACGCTCGACGCGGTCACCACCCGACGCACCCGGCTCGAGCGGTCGTTCGAGCCGGACGCGGTCCGTGCTCTGGTGGCGTCGGCGGACCGGGACGTGTCGGTGGGCGGTCCCGGACTGGCGTCCGTGGCGTTCCGGGCGGGGCTGGTCGACGAGATCCTGCTGTTCGCGCATCCCGTGGTCGTCGGAGGCGGCATCCGCGCCCTGCCCGACGGGGTGCGCGCCGACCTCGACCTGGTGGACGAGCGGACGTTCTCCGGCGGCGTGCGGCACGCGCGGTACCGCGTCAGGCGCTGACTACATGGCCGGCGCGGGAGTGACCTGGTCGGCCGGCGGCGCCTCGATCGTCACGTCGCCGCCCCAGTTGCTGAGGGTCATCTCGATGTGCGAGCCGAGGATCTCCATGACGAGCTTGCGCGGCAGCCTGTCCGCGCCGATCCAGTACGTGTAGGTGACCTGTGCCGGCACCTCGACGCCCGCGGCCTTCGCGGCGGCGAACTGCTCGGCGGACTCACCGGCCATCTTGCTGGTGTCGACGACCACCTCGTACGGCTGCGCGCTGACCCCGTCGAGCTGCTCGGCGGCGCCCGAGGCGGTGACGCTGACCAGGGCCGGGAGGATCTCCTCGATGCTCTTGGTGGCGCTCGCCCCGGTGCTCTGACCCATCGACGCGGCGAGCGGGTTGCTGGTGTCCGCGGGGTCCAGCTGCCAGAACTTGCCGCCGGTCAGCTCCCCCATGTTGATGTACATCTGACCGCCGACGAGGCGGATCTCCAGAGGGGAGGCCATCTGGGCGCTGGTCATCGTCATGACCAGCTCGCTGCCGGCGTCGGTGACGCGCGCCTGGCCCTGCGCGGTCATCTGGGCGCCCTGGACGTCCGTGACCATCGTCGTGTCGTACGTCTCGGCGGCCTGCATGGCCGCGGCGATCTCCCCGAGGTTGTCCGTCGTCAGCTCGAAGCCGGCGGGCTCGGCGACCGCCTCCTCCTCCTGCGTGGCCGACGGGCGGTCGGACGCCTCGGCAGGGGCCTCGGGGGCGGACCCACCGCACGCGACCAGCGACCAGGCGAGGACGGCGGTGACCGGGACGGCGAGCAGACGGCGGGACACGCGCACGGAGGATCTCCCAGGGGTGGGGCGGCAGAGGCACGAACGAGGGGAAACCCTTCCATACCGGCACGCCGCCGCGGGCCGGGACGACGGGTGATCTGCGCGACGATCCACTCCGGCGGCACAGGCCTCGCACAGCCGGGGCTCAGGGCGGGGCGGCTGAATGGATCCATGACCCAGTACGCGCTCCTCGCCCTCGACCTCGTGGCCATCACCGTCCTCGCCTTCGGCGTCTACTTCCCCCGGCACCGCCGGCGGGACCTGGTCGTCGCCTACCTCGGCGTCAACATCGGCGTGCTCGCGGTGGCGACGGCGCTGTCCGGCAGCACCGTCGGCGCGGGCCTCGGTCTCGGACTGTTCGGTGTCCTGTCGATCATCCGGCTGCGCTCCACGGAGCTGACCCAGCACGAGGTGGCCTACTACTTCTCGGCGCTGGCGCTCGGTCTGCTGGGCGGTCTGGCGGCGTCGCCGCTCAGTGCGGCGCTCATGGTCCTGATCGTCGCGGTCATGGCCGTCGTCGACCACCCGCGGATGCTGCGGCGGTACCGGCAGCAGACCATGGTGCTCGACTCGGCGATCACCGACGAGACCGCGCTGGTCGCGCACCTCGAACGGCTGCTCGGCGCCACGGTGCACACGGCGATCGTCCAGCGGGTCGACCTGGTGAACGACACCACCTGCGTGGACGTCCGGTACGAGCTGACCACGGCACGGACGCGGGTGTCGGCATGAGCCTCGAGCCCATCGACCTGGTCGAGCTCACCGAGCGCGCGAGCCTGCAGACCCGCATGGACCGCAAGTACGTGGTCCCGGCCGACGCGCTCCCGGTGCTCCTGCGGGGGGTCGAGCCCGGCGCCCGCGTCCTGGAGATCGGCGGCCAGCGGGACTTCGCCTACGAGTCCGTCTACTTCGACACCCCCGACCTGGTCAGCTACCTCGGCGCGGCCCACCGCCGGCGGCGTCGGTTCAAGATCCGCACCCGGACCTACGTCGACTCGGCGCTCTGCTGGGTCGAGGTCAAGACCCGCGGACCGCGCGGCAGCACGGTCAAGACGCGTCTGCCGTACGACCCCGACGACCGCGACACCCTGACCGACGAGGGACGCCGGTTCGCCGACGAGCTCCTGGACAGCAGCGCGGGCTTCGAGAAGACCCTGGTCAGCACGTACCGGCGCACCACCCTGTTCCTGCCCCGGACGGACAGCCGCACGACGATCGACACCGGCCTGGTGTGGACGTCGGCCCTGACGGGAGCCACCAGGGCGCTGCCGGACCGCGTGGTCATCGAGACCAAGACCGGCTCGACGCCCTCCTCCACCGACCGCCTCCTGTGGCGGCACGGCCACCGCCCGGTGCGCATCTCCAAGTACGGCACCGGCATGGCCGCCCTGCACACCGACCTTCCCCACCACCCGTGGCGCCGCGTCCTCGACCGGCACGTCACCCGCTAAGGAGCCCCACCATGCGACGTCTCACCGCCAAGATCCTCGTCCCCGCCGCCCTCGTCGCGGCCGTCCTGACCGGCTGCACGGCGACCGCCGACGCCACGTCCACCACCCCTGAGACCACGACCGTCACCGCGACGGACGCCGACGTCACCGTCGAGCAGGCGAGAGCCGACAACACGGCACCCGACGACGTCGCCTTGGAGGCGTCGTCCGACGAGGTCGCCATCGAGCTGGACAACCCGGTGGCGAGCGACGGCGTGACCGTCGACGGCAGCACCGTGACGATCACCGCGGCCGGCACCTACCGGCTCAGCGGCACCCTCGCCGACGGCTCGGTCGTCGTGAGCACCACCGACGACGGCGTGGTGCACCTGATCCTCGACGACGCCTCGCTGACCAGCTCGTCCACCAGCCCGCTGCAGGTGCTCGACGCCGACCAGGTGGTGGTCCACCTCGAGGGCGACAGCACGCTGTCCGACACCACCGCGTACGCCGACACCGACGAGGCGAGCGCCGCCCTGTTCAGCAGCGCGGACCTCACGATCACCGGCGACGGCTCGCTGACCGTGGCCGGCAACGCGAACGACGGCATCGCCGCCAAGGACGGCCTCGTCATCGCGGGCGGCACGATCACCGTGGACGCGGTCGACGACGGGATCCGCGGCAAGGACTACCTGGTGGTCGCCGGCGGCACGCTCGCCGTGACGGCGGGCGGCGACGGCCTGAAGTCCGACAACGACGAGGACGAGACGCTCGGCTACGTCGAGATCACCGGCGGAGACGTGACGATCGCCGCGGGCGACGACGGCATCGCCGCGCAGACCGACGTGATCGTCGCGGACGGCACGGTGGACGTCGTCGCGGGCGGTGGCCAGGGGACCACCGTCGCCGAGGACGCCTCCCCCAAGGGCATCTCCGGCACGGTCTCCGTGGTGGTCGGCGGTGGACAGCTGAGCCTCGACGCGGCCGACGACGGGATCGGCTCCGACGGGGCCGTGAGCATCTCGGGCGGCACCCTGACCATCGCCGCGGGCGACGACGGCGTGCACGGCGACCGGTCGCTGCAGGTCAGCGACGGGACGCTCGACGTCACCAGCTCGGTCGAGGGCCTGGAGGCCGGGCTCATCACCATCGCGGGCGGCTCCGTGAGCGTCGTGGCCAGCGACGACGGGGTGAACGCCTCCGACCCGGACGCGACCGGCGAGCAGGCTCCGGGCAGTGCGACCAGCGCCGACGTGGGCCTGACGATCAGCGGCGGCACGGTCATCGTCGACTCCGGCGGCGACGGCCTCGACGCCAACGGCTTCCTCACCATGACCGGGGGCACGGCCGTCGTGAGCGGCCCGACGAACACCGGCAACGGCGCGCTCGACGTGGACGGCACGTTCGCGGTCTCCGGCGGCACGCTGCTGGCGGCGGGCGCGTCCGGCATGGCGATGACCCCCGGCGCCGACTCCGCGCAGTCGTTCGTCGCGTTCACGTTCACGTCGGCCCAGGCGGCCGGGACCGTCGTCCACGTCCTCGACGCCGACGGGACCGAGATCGCCGCGTTCGAGTCGTCGAAGGACTTCTCGTCGCTGGTCTACGCGTCGGCGGACGTCGTCTCCGGTGACACCTACTCGGCGGCCACGGGTGGCACGGTCAGCGGGGACACGGTCGGCGGGCTCGCGGCTGCCGGCGACAGCAGCGGGTCGACCGTGGCGGCCACCGGCACGGCCGGCGAGGCGACCGCGGGGATGGGCGGCGGCCCCGGC
>NZ_CAURTV010000027.1:0-38816 GCF_963527515.1 uncultured Cellulomonas sp.
GGGCAGCACCGTGCGCCGCAGCTCGCGGCAGGCCGCCAGCAGGTCGGGACCGGCGGCGGCGTGGATCGCGCCGTCCACGCCCCCGCCGCCCAGCAGCGACGAGTTGGCGGCGTTGACCACGACGTCGACGTCCTGCGCGGTGATGTCCCCGAGCACGGTCTCGATGAGCACCCGGTCATCATGGCCGGGGCGCACGGGTAAGGCCCCTCGGACGCTTACTCCGAGGGGCCTTGACCGGTCTCCAGGCTACAAGGGGCACGCGACCGGACGGGTGAACGACACGCGGCTCGTCCACAAATTCTGTCCACAGCCCTGTGTCAACCGGGTGTTTCCCCAGGTCAACCTGTGGATGAGCCTGTGGGCGCAGCGGTGGACAAAGAAAGCCTCCGGAAGCCCTTGTGGTGCCTTCCGGAGGAGGACTAGAAATCTCACATCGAGATCGACAGATCGAGATCCGCAGGTGAAGGATCCCTTCCGGGGAGACTGAAACCGCAGGTCAGGTGGCCTCTTCGGAGACCGCGTGGACCGGGTGGACGGCTGCTCAGGAGAGAGACCAGCCTCGATGCACGAGACCCTCCGGGGACGAGAGCAGGCGGCGCAGAACGCCCTTCGGGGAGGTGGCGCCGGCGGGGACAGGCTGTGGATGTCGGGCTGACCGGAGAACGGACGACCACATCGTCGTGGTGACACGACGACCCGCGGATGACGACGCGGGGGCCGTCAAGGCGCCGGTCGGTTGCTCGCAGTCGTCCCGCCCGTGGTGGTCTGCAGGCGCCGGAAGCCCCTCGGGGCGGACAGCGCCGGCGGCGATCCAGGTGCCGGGACGTAGCCGCACCGTCAGCGCGGCGTCGGTCGCCGGTCCGCCGGCGGCATGAGACCTGCGAACACGGTAGGGCCCCTCGGACGCTTACTCCGAGGGGCCCTCTCCGTGTGCCAGCACATCCTGCGTCCGGCACCCCGGGGAGGAGCTTCGGTGACCACGGCGACCACGACCGACCCGTTCCCGCCCGCGCGCCGGACGTCCGCTGCGGGGTGGGTGGGCCGCGGGATCACGGTGCTCGTCCTGTGGGCCGCCTGGACGTTCGCCCTCGGCGCCCTGCTCGTGCTCACGGGCACCGCCGGCTCGCCGACGAGCCGGGTGGTCGCCGTCGCCGTCATGCTGGTCGCCCTGGTCCCGACGTGGTTCCTGGTCCGTCGTGCGCGCGCCCGGGCGTGGGTCATGGGCGTGGCCGCCGTGGTGGTGGTGGCGCTCGGGCTCGGCCTCGGCACGCTGGGCGGGCCGAGCCTGGCCCGGATGACCAGCGTGGGGGCGTCGCTGCCGGTGGCCACGGGTGCGCAGCTGCTCACGACGTCGAGCGTGGAGAACAGCCTCTGCCTGCAGGAGTGCTCGCGGGTCACGCACCTGTACGCCGTCCCGGACGCCACCTCGGCGCAGGCGGAGCTCGGCGTCGCCCTGCTGGCGGACGGCTGGGAGGCGCCGGATGCGGGCGGCTACTGCCGGAAAGGGTTCGGCGTGCGGTTCTCCGGGGAGGTGGACCCGTCCGTGGAGGACCCGCCCGCAGCACCGCCGGGGATGGAGCTGCTCACCATCGAGATCTCCCGCTGCGGCGGGCCGTAGCCCTCAGGCGTCCGGCGCCGACTCGAGCAGGATGGTCACGGGGCCGTCGTTGACCAGCTCCACCGCCATGTCCGCGCCGAACACCCCGGTGGCCACCTCCAGGCCGCGGGTCCGCAGCGCGTCGACGACGGCGTCGACCAGGGGCTGCGCGACGGGTCCGGGCGCGGCCGCGTTCCAGGTGGGCCGACGCCCCTTGCGGGTGTCCCCGTAGAGCGTGAACTGGCTGACGACGAGCACCGGGGCGCCGACGTCGACCGCACACTGCTCGTCGCGCAGGATTCGCAGCTCGGCGATCTTGCGCGCGATCAGCTCCACCTGCGCGGGTCCGTCGCCGGGGGTGACCCCGACGAGGGCGAGCAGGCCGGGCCGGTCGATCGCACCGACGACCAGGCCGTCTACCGTGACCGACGCGCGCGTGACGCGCTGCACGACCGCCCTCATGCGCCGAAGGTCGCGACGACCTCGCCCACGGGCGCTCCGTGACCCAGCACGGGCGTGAGCCCGACGGGACCCACCAGCGCGGGGTCGACGCCGGCCACCGCCAGCGCCGCCGCGAGCACGGCAGGGCGCGGGCGCGCCGACCCGTCGGCGATCTTCACCGCGACCGCACCGCCGTCCGGCAGGCCCGCCGCGTAGACGCCGTCGGCGCCGTCCTTGGCCACCAGGCCGGGGACCGCCTCCATGAACCGCGTGGCGTCCCGCCCGGTGCCGGCTACGTGCCACGGGTGCGCGGACATCGCGCGCCCGACGCGGCTCTCCGGCCCGGCGGCGAGGCGTCCGAACGCGCGGGCCAGGCCGCGCAGGGTGGTCGAGTACAGGGGCGCCCCGCAGCCGTCGACGGTGGCCAGCTCGACCGGCACCCCGGTGAGCTCACCGATCACCGCGCGCACCCCGAGCTGCAGCGGATGGGCGGGATCGAGGTAGTCGCCGGTGGACCAGCCGGCCGCGACGCAGGTCGCCAGCATGCCGGCGTGCTTGCCCGAGCAGTTCTGCGCCAGCGGCTCGGTGCCGCGGCCGTCGGCGCGCCACCGCCAGGCGGCGTCGGCGTCCAGGGGCCAGTCCGGGGTGTTGCGCAGGTCGTCGGCGGTCAGGCCCGCACCGGCGAGCAGGGCGCGGACGACGTCGAGGTGGCCGGGCTCGCCGTTGTGGCTGGCGCACACCAGGGCGAGCGCCGCGCCGTCGACGTCCAGCCCCGCGCGCAGCATCGCGACCGCCTGCAGCGGCTTGAGCGACGAGCGCGCCCAGATCGTCGCGTCGGCGTCGCCCAGCGCCAGGCGCTCTGACCCGTCCGGGGCGAGCACCACCACGTGGCCGGCGTGCACGGACTCGACGAGCCCGCCGCGCAGCACCCTGGCGAGCGGGACGGCCGTGGTGCCGACGTCCGCCACGCTCACCAGCCGCCGGAGGGGCCGCTCGGGCCGCGGGGTCCGCGACGGCGCGAGTAGGGGGTGACGGCCGGCTTGACGTCGACGAGGTAGACGATCGCGCCCACCGCGGCGAGCAGCGCCAGGAACGACGGCAGGTGCGGCACGCCGGGCACCGGGATGACGCTGAACGAGACCGCCGTCGCGACGCCGAGGATGGCACCCCAGAACCCCTTGGTCCGCTTGCCCGCCTGGGGGAACGCGCTCGCGGGCCGCCGGAGCAGGTCGACGAGCGCCCACAGGCTCAGGGCGAAGATGGCGACGTAGAAGACGACGAAGATGACGAGCTGGCCGCTGGCGATCACGGGGTGAGCCTACGAGACGTCACGGGACGACGAGCAGCCCCTCGGCCCGGGCAGCCGCGGCGAGGTGCTCGTCCCACGCGGCGACGACCAGGTCCGGCGAGCGCAGCTCGAGCGCGGACGCCAGGTGCAGCGCGTCGGCGGCACGCAGCGGGTGGCGACCCACCAGCGACGCGGCGGACGCGGTCACCGCGTCCCGCAGCTCGAGCACGTGCAGCGCGGGCCAGAGCCGCTCCCACGCGGCCAGCGCCTGCACGGCACCGGCGTCGTCCAGTCGCCCGGCGCGGTGGCCCCCCGCCAGCACCGCGCGCACCTCGGCATCCGCCAGCCGGGACGTGACCACCAGGTCGGCGCCGTCCCACAGCGCCGCGACGAGCGCGGACCCGGGCTCGGCGACGCACAGCTTCACCAGCGCGCTGGTGTCCAGGTAGACGATCGCCATCTCAGCGGCGCAGTCGGCGGACCAGGTCCGAGACCCCGCCCCTGGCGGCGGCGGGGCGCTCACCGGGCCGGGCGGCGGGCCGCGGGACCGATGCCGGTGTCAGCAGGCCGTCGCGCTCCAGCCGGGTCAGCAGGTCCGCCGACTCGATGCCGCTGAGCCTTGCCACGGGGATCCCGCGCTCGGTGATCACCACGTCCTGCCCGGTGCGTGCCATCTCGATCCACTGCCTGAGCTCTGCGCGCAACGCGCTGACCGGGACGTCCACGCAGCGACCGTACCGAAGACCGGCCCCGCCGGGTCAGATCTCCGGGAGGGACTCGCGGGCGTCCTGCGGGTCGACGCCGGCCGCCTCGAGGAGGTCGACCGCCAGCGAGCGGTGCAGCAGCACCAGGCTCTGCACCTGCCAGTCCTGCGGAGCCACCCGGAACGGGTCGAGGGCGGCGGCCAGGGCGAGCAGCTGCGTCCGCGCGCGCTCGGGGTCGCGGCCGGACCCGAGGGCCGCGGCGAGCTCGTCGACGGCGCGCGCGGTGTCCTCGACCTGGGCGGCGATCGTCGACATGTCGTGGGTGTGGGCGTCGACCGCCGACCGGGACCGCCGGGCCAGGACCCGGGCGTTGCGCATGGCGCGGTCGATCCGCACCGCGTGGCCCCCGAGCTCGGCCACCTCGTCGCGGTACTTGCGGATGGCCGGGGACACGCGCGCCAGCTCGCCTGCGCTGGTCGCCGTCTCGGACCACTCGTCGATGGCGGGCTGCGACGCGCGCCCGCGCACCAGCGCGTCCTGCACGTCAGCGGCCGACCCCGTGCGCATCCCGCTGGCCAGCAGCCGGAGCACGGCCGCCAGGTCCTCCACCGCCGTCCGCGCCAGCGCCCGCAGGTGGCGGCGCGGGTCCCGCGGGGTCAGCAGGGCGACCGCGAGCGCGACCGCACCGCCGATGGCCGCGTCGATCCACCGACCGAGCGGACCGCCGGTCGCGGCGAGCGCGGGCAGGCCGACGATGACCAGCGCCTGCACGCCCGCCTGCGTGGTGAGCATCTGCCCGCGGTCGAGGAACCGGGCCAGGATCGCGGCGACGAACAGGACGACCGCCACCTGCCAGGGCCCGTTGCCGATGAGGTGCACCAGCAGGTCCCCGAGCGCCACGCCGATCGCCACGCCGGCGGCCAGCTCCGCCACCCGCCGCACGGACCGGTCCGTGGTGAACCCGAGCGCGATCCAGGCGCTGACCGGCGCGAAGAACGGGTAGGGGTGGCCCACGGCGTACCTGGCGATCGCGAACGAGATGGCGGCTGCCAGCGCGGCCTGCAGGATCGGGAACCAGGCCGCGCGCACGCGGCTCCAGCCCTGCCGCACCCGCACCCGCACGACCAACTCGGCGGCGGTCACAGCATCGGGTGCTGCCCCAGGCCGCGGGTCAGGGGCCCACGGGCCGCCGGCCGGTCCACGGAGACGCCGTCACCGGGCACCACCTGCTCCTGAGCGGCCGCGACCGACCCGGCCTCGGAGTCCACCACCAACTCGTCGTCCGCGGGGACCGACCGCTTCACCACGGCCAGCGCGACCGGTCCGAGCTCGTGGTGCCGCGCGACGGAGGTGACCTGACCCACCACCCGGCCGGGCTCCTGCGAGCTGTCCGTCCGGACCACGTCGTGCACCGCGGCACCCGGCTCCGGCAGCAGGTGCCCCGAGCCGTCCAGGTGCAGCATGACCAGACGGCGCGGCGGCCGGCCGAGGTTGTGCACGCGCGCGACGGTCTCCTGGCCGCGGTAGCAGCCCTTGTGCATGTGCACGGCGGTGCGCAGCCAGTCGAGCTCGTGCGGGATGGTCCGGTGGTCGACCTCGTGCGACGCCCGCGGGCGCCACGCCTCGACCCGGGCGGCCTCGCTGGCCCACGTGCCCACCAGCGGCCAACCGGCGGCCTCCCGCGCGCGCACCTCCTCGACCAGCCGGTCCCGGGGCACCAGCACGAGCCGCCAGTCGCGGTCGGCACCGGGGTGCTCGTCGTCGGCCGGTCCGTACCGCGTCCCGCCGTCCGCCGTGGTCGGCCAGGGGTCGCGCCAGGTGATCGGCTCGTCCTGCCCGCCCTCGGCGTCGACCGGCTCCCCGATGGCCGCCCAGTCGTCGGTCACGTCCGCGATCTCGACCCGCAGCATGAACTTCATCCGGTTCAGCCAGGCGGCAAGCCCGATCGGCGTCTCGGTGAGCAGCCAGGCGGTCTCGCCGTCGTCCACCACGCCCGCGGCGTGCTCGACGTGCCCCTGCGGGCTCAGCACGAGCAGCTCGGTCGACGTGCGCGGGGGCAGGGCCGTGAGCTCCTGCGAGGTGATCGAGTTCAGCCAGGACAGCCGGTCCGGCCCGGTGACCGTGACCACGCCGAGGTACGACTGGTCGACCACGGCGCCGCCGCGGGACAGGGCGCGCTGCTCGGCCGTCGGGTCGCCGTAGTGCCACGCGACGCCGTCGTCGGGACCGGACGCCCGGACCGCGCCGCGACGAGCGAGCAACGGGCTCGCGTGCCGGCGCGGCTCGCCGTGCGCCGGAGGGGTCTCGACGGGAACGTCGGTGGTCATCAGGCCTCGTCGTCGGTGAGGGCCTCGACGCGCGCGAGGCGGCCGGAGGCGTAGGACTGCATCGGGTGGCCGAACGCGGCGATGTCGTGCGCCCACATGAGCTCACCGTTGACCAGGCCGTAGAGGCGCTTGCCGGCGCTCACCTCGGCCCCGCCGGCGGTCCGCACGATCGCGTCGCTCACCAGGTCGATGCGCCCCTTGCCGACCGCCCCGATGTAGAGGGCGACGTGCCCGGACGGGTCGGCGACCAGCAGCTCGACGGGGTGCTGGTCCGCCGTGAGCCCCCAGTCGGTGGGGCGCTCGGGCGGGATGCGCCAGTAGCCGGACTCGGTCTGCCAGACCGGCGCGGGCGGCTCGTCCTCGAGGGCACCGGTGTCGGGCGGCGCGACGACGAGCCGGACCGTGGAGGTGTACGACAGGTACGGCCCGCCGTCGCTGGCGATGACGATCTCCTGCGTGAACGCCGCCTCGTCGATGCCGGGGTAGTCGACCACACCCTCACCGCGCCAGGTGCCGAGCAGCCAGGCCAGCGGGTAGACCTCGGGAGCGAGCCCCTCGGGGTCGGGCAGGACGAACGGCACAGCGGGCCTCCCAGTCGGTCAGGGCATGTCAGCGCTGGCCCTTGTAGAGCCGGTAGACGACGAAGCAGGCGAACCAGCCGATCACCAGCGTCGCGGCGACCAGCAGGCCGATGAAGACTCCCTCGAGCGCAGTCATGCCGACGATCCTAACGAGCGCGCACCCCTAACCTGTTCCGATGACTGCCACGCCACGCCCCCTGGTGATCAAGACCACGTCCGGCACCGACCGCCCGGAGGCCACCAACCAGGCGTTCACGGTGGCCGCCGCGGCCGTCGCGGCGGGTGCCGAGGTCAGCCTCTGGCTCACCGGCGAGTCGGCCTGGTTCGCCCTGCCCGGGCGTGCGGACGACCTGGTGCTCGAGCACGCGACCCCGCTCGGCGAGCTGCTGTCGATGGTCCTCGAGGGCGGCCGCGTGACCGTGTGCACGCAGTGCGCGGCGCGCCGGGGCATCGGTCCCGCGGACGTGCTGCCCGGCGTCCGGATCGCCGGCGCCGCGGTGTTCGTCGAGGAGTCGCTGGCCGAGCGCGCGCAGGCGCTCGTCTACTAGGCGGTCCGGCCGGCGCGCAGCCGCAGGCCCAGCAGGTACAGCTCGCACCCGAGGCACAGCCCGAACACGGCGTTGAGGAACGCCGCGACCAGCGCGAACGCGGCGGCGACCGGGACGGCCGCGCTCACCCCGGCCAGCCCCAGCACCAGGCCGGCGCCGGTGATGACGAGCCCGACCAGCTGGGCGAAGGTCGGCGGACGGGGGTCCTCCAGCTCGGCCGGCGGCGCGAGACGCGGGCGGACGAGCGTGCGGAACACCCAGCCCTGCCAGGTGCGGCCGATGCCACCGAACGCGCCGAGGGCGAAGCTCGCCACGATCACCGCGAGCGCGGCGTAGGCGGCGGGCGTGGTGCCGAGCAGCAGCACGGCGACGAGCAGGACGAGGGTGACGGCGGCGCCGAAGCGGGGGCCGCGGGGATCGATGCCGGTACGGGTGGTCACAGCGGTGGGCGTGCTCATGGGGACTCCGGGGGTGCGCGCAGGGACGGGGGTCCATCGGCCGGGGTCGCAGCTCGCCCGGCAGGTCGCCCCGGAGGGCGCAGCGTCAGACGGCGGGGACCCCGCCCGGACACGACGCCTCGAGCGCGGCGAGCGCGTGGCGACGGTCCGTGGCACCGGACATGCGACCGACCACGACGCCGCGGGCGTCGAGCAGGAGCGTGGTCGGGGTGCGCATGATGCCGAAGCGTCGCACGAGATCAAGGTGCTCGACCACGTCCATCTCGACGTGTGAGAGGTCGACGTGCTCGGAGGCCAGCTGAGCGAGCACGGCGTGGGTGCGCCGGCAGGGCGCGCAGACCTCGCTCGAGAACTGCACGAAGGTGCCGCGGGCGCCCAGCGGCGCTCCGAGCTCGGCGGCGGTGAGGCGCGAGTCGTCGCCCACGTCCTGCGGCGCCGACGCCAGCAGCGCGCCGTCGACCGGCGTGTAGCGGCCGTTGCGCGCGCGCCACCACAGACCCAGCACGGTGGCAGCGGCCAGCAGGGCCAGCACGAGCAGCACGCGCGGCACCGTCAGCCCACCAGGACGCGGCCGACGACGTACACGAGGATGCCCGTCACCGTCACCGGGAGCGTCACGGCGGCGAGCGACGGCCAGCGGCGCTCGAGCGAGGGCAGCTGGTCGAACAGCGCGTGCAGGGTGGCGACGAGGATGCCGACCGCGAGCCCGAGGACCGCGCCGGCCAGGGGGTCGACCCCGGGCACGAGCAGCCCACCGAGGGCCCCGGCGGCTGCGGCGGACCCCGCGGTGACCAGGGCGCCGACCCACGGAGCCAGGGGCAGCGCGACCACCGCGGAACCGACCGCGAGCGCCAGCGCACCGACCACCACGATCGGTTCCCCGCCGGGCGTGCGCCCGATGGCCACCCACCCGGCCACGGCGACCGCGACGAGCGTCCCGGCGACGGTCCCCGAGACGGACTCGACCAGCCGGGTGCGGCCGTCGCGGCGCAGGAGCTCGTTGAGGAACGCGAGCAGGACGGCGGCGGCGAACACGACGGGCAGGTCCCGCAGGAAGGGCTGCGTGGCGGTGACGTGGACGACGCCCACGGCCCCGACCCCGCCGAGCGCGACCACGGCCGCGGACCCGGGCACGAACGGCAGGCCGGCGAGCGTCGGCCAGCCGAGCGCGAGGACGACGGCCAGGACCGCGGCGGCGATGCTCAGCGGCATGGTGCCGAGGTAGCCGGCGACGGCCACGGCGGCGGCGAGGACGGCCGTCACGACCGCCCGGGTGGCGAGCTGCATCGGTCCCTACCGTCCCGCGACCGGGGGGGTGCGCAGGGGACGGGTGGAGAGGGAGGCGAGAAGCACGCCGCCGATTGTCGCATCTCGACGGCGTTTCGCTGGCGTGACGGCTCACCCGTCCGGGTCGGTCCGCCGCCACTCCTCGACACCTGGACGCAACACGGGCGCGCTGCGGGGTACCGTGTCCCCCACTCGCACGCGGGGAGGTCCCAGGTGGCAGATCTGCTGCTGCTCACTCCAGCGTCCGGGGGCTCCGCCCAGGTGCTCCCGGCCCTCGGTCTGTTGTCCCACCGCGTCCGTGTGCTCCCCGTCGAACCCTCGGCACTCGTGGACGCACCGGACGCCGACATCGTCGTGCTCGACGCGCGCCGTGACCTGGTCACGGCCAGGACCACGTGCCGCCTGCTGCGCGCCACAGGACTCACGGTGCCGCTGATCCTGGTGCTCACCGAGGGCGGCCTCACGGTCGTCACGGCGGAGTGGGGTGCCGACGACATCATCCTGGAGACGGCCAACCCGGCCGAGGTCGAGACCCGCTTCCGGCTGGTCATGGAGCGGGCCGCCACCGCCGGGTACGACGACGCCCCGCAGGAGATCTCCTCGGGCGAGCTCACCATCGACGCCGGGGGCTACACGGCCCGGCTCCGCGGCCGTCCGCTCGACCTGACCTACAAGGAGTTCGAGCTCCTCAAGTACCTCGTCCAGCACCCGGGCCGCGTGTTCACGCGCGCCCAGCTGCTGCAGGAGGTCTGGGGCTACGACTACTACGGAGGCACCCGGACGGTGGACGTCCACGTCCGGCGCCTGCGCGCCAAGCTCGGGCCGGAGCACGAGCAGCTCATCGGCACCGTGCGCAACGTCGGATATCGCTTCGACCCGCCCAAGGACCGCCGCGGTGCGGTCGATGGCCGGACCACGGAGGTCCCGGAGCCCGCGGACGCGTAGCGTGTCCCCCGGTGAGCCGGGAAGCCTGGTCGGCAGTCGCGTCCGTCTGCCCGGAGGTCCCTCGTGCCCACACCCGCCCGCCGCCTGTTCGACGCCCTCTCCCCCGGCTCCGAGAGCAACCTGCTCGACACCCTGCGCGAGGAGCGCGTCGGGGGCGCCCTGCTGCTGGCCGGCACCGTCGTCGCCCTGCTCTGGGCCAACGTCGACCCCGGGTCGTACGCGTCCCTCGCGGGCACGGTGGTCGGTCCGGCGGCGCTGCACCTCGACCTGAGCATCGCCACGTGGGCGACCGACGGGCTGCTCGCCGTCTTCTTCTTCGTCGTCGGACTCGAGCTCAAGCGCGAGATCGTCGCGGGTGAGCTGCGCAACCCGCGCACCGCCGTCGTGCCCATCGTCGCGGCGGTCGGCGGCATGGCGGTCCCCGCCCTGCTCTACCTCGCCGTCAACCTCGTCGCGGCGGACGGCGACGCCCGCGGGTGGGCGGTCCCCACGGCGACGGACATCGCGTTCGCCGTGGCCGTGCTGGCCATCGTCGGCCGCAGCCTGCCGAACGCCCTGCGCGCCTTCCTGCTCACCCTCGCCGTGGTGGACGACCTGCTCGCGATCGTCGTCATCGGCGTCTTCTACACCGAGGACGTCTCCGCGCTCTGGCTCGCCGCCGGCGTCGCGGCGGTGGCGGCGTTCGGGCTCGCGATCCGGCGCGGCTGGGTCAGCGGGTGGTTGCTGGTCCCCCTCGGGCTGGTCGCGTGGGCGTGCGTGCACGCCTCCGGGGTGCACGCGACCATCGCGGGCGTCGCCCTCGGCCTCGTCGTCCCGGCGACCCCGGAGGCCACCCGCCGGGCGCTGCGGCTCGGCGCCGACCCGGGCGAGTCGCTGGCGGAGCGCTGGGAGCACGTGTGGCGGCCGCTGTCCGCGGGCATCGCCGTGCCCGTCTTCGCGCTCTTCGCCGCCGGGGTGACCCTCAGCGCGGACGCGCTGCGCACCACGTTCGCCGACCCCGTGGCCCAGGGCGTGGCGCTCGGCCTGGTGCTGGGCAAGCCGCTCGGCATCCTGGGGGCGACCTGGCTGGTGGCACGCTTCACGCGCGCCGCGCTGGCGCCCGGCCTCGGCTGGGCGGATGTCGGCGCCGTCGGCATGGTCGGGGGCATCGGGTTCACCGTCTCGCTGCTGGTCGGCGAGCTGGCCTTCGGTGCGGGCAGCGCGCACGACGAGCACGTCGTGGTCGCGGTGCTCCTCGCGTCGGCGCTGGCGGCCGTGCTCGGCGGGGTCGCGCTGTACCGACGCGACCGACATCACGCCCGTTCGGCCCAGCCGCCTTGTCTGCCGCAGGGCCCGACCGGGTAGGTTCGGCACCGATGAGCACCGTCGACTCCGCCTCGCTCCTCATCGACGGCCCCTGGGAGCACCGCCACGTGGCCGCGAACGGGGCACGGTTCCACGTGGCGCTCGCCGGACCCGACGACCGGGACGTCCCCCTCGTCGTCCTCCTGCACGGCGTCCCCCAGTTCTGGTGGGCGTGGCGCCACCAGCTGCCCGTGCTCGCGGACGCCGGCTACCGCGTCGCGGCCATGGACCTGCGCGGCACCGGCGGCTCCGACAAGCCGCCCCAGGGCTACGACGTCCCGACGATGGCGGCCGACGTCGCCGGTGTCATCCAGTCGCTGGGTGCCGCCGACGCCGTGATCGTGGGCAGCGGCACGGGTGGCGAGATCGCCTGGGCGACCACCGGGCTGCACCCCGACCGCGTCCGGGCCGTCGGCGCGCTGGCCGCGCCGCACCCGCTGGACACCCGCGGGCACCCCCGGACCGTGCGCGCCGCCGCCCTGCGGAGGCTGGCGTTCATGCAGCTGCCGTCGCTGCCCGAGCGCGCGCTGATGAGCGGTGACCTGGTGGCCCGCCTGCTGCACGAGTGGGGCGGCGCTCCCGGCTGGCTGGATGCCCGCGCTGAGGGCATGTACCGGGCGGCCGCACGCGTGCCGTTCGCGGCACACAGCCAGATGGAGCAGCTGCGCTGGCTGGTCCGGTCGATGCCGCGGCCCGACGGTCGGCGCTACCACGCCGCCCTGGAGGACGACGCGCGCCCGCTGCCGGTCCTCCAGGTGCACGGAGGTCGCGACGGACTGCGGCCGGCCACCCGGGCAGCCCTGTCAAAGGACACCGCCGCGCGGGCCGCGTCCCGGTACCAGTTCGAGCTGCTGCGTCAGGTGGGCCACTTCCCCGCCGAGGAGGCACCGGACCGCGTCAACGACCTGCTGGTGACCTGGCTGGCCGAGGTCGCGCCGGTCTGAGGCTCAGGGCTTCACCAGGGCGGCCGCCTTCGTCGGGTCGACCTCCCCGATGCCGAACGACGGGCACATGGCGGCGACCGGGCACGCGCCGCAGGCGGGCCGGCGCGCGAAGCAGGTGCGCCTGCCGTGGAAGATCAGGCGGTGGGACGCCATGGTCCAGTCCCTGCGCGGCAGCAGCGCCCCGAGCTCCTGCTCCACCACCACGGGGTCGTCGCTCGTGGTGTAGCCGAGCCGCTCCGAGAGGCGCATGACGTGCGTGTCCGTGGTGATGCCGGGGATGCCGAACGCGTTGCCGAGCACGACGTTGGCGGTCTTGCGGCCCACGCCCGGCAGCGTCACCAGGTCCTTCAGCCGTGCGGGGACCTCCCCGTGGAACCGCTCGACCAGGTCCCGGGACAGCCCCGTGACCGAGCGGGCCTTGGCGCGGAAGAACCCCGTCGGCCGCAGGATCTCCTCCAGCTCCTCCGGGTCCGCCCCCGCCAGCGCCGCCGCGTCGGGGTAGCGGGCGAACAGGACCGGGGTGGTGAGGTTGACGCGCACGTCGGTGGTCTGCGCGGACAGCACGGTGGCGACCAGCAGCTCGAACGGGGAGCGGAAGTCCAGCTCGCAGCGCGCGTCCGGGTAGCGGACGGCCAGGGCGCGGTCGACGCGGCGCGCGCGGCGGGTGCGGGCCAGCGGGGACTCGAGGGCTGCCACGACGTCTGCTCCGGTCACCTCGGCAGCGTACGACCCGGCGCCGACACCCGTTCGGGGACGGCGTGACCTGCGGCGTTGGTCTCATGGGGTGATCACGGGGCCCACAGCGCGCCTCCGGCTCAAGGTCCCGACGTACCGGGCCGAATCCTGACAGGACTGATCCGAGGAGGACCTGCCCCATGACGCCACCCGTCCAGCAACGGGTCAGTGACCTCCGCCTGGACCGGCGTGCGCTGCGGGCCGAGCACGCCCGCGTCACCTGGTGGCGCCGGCTGGTGCGCGCCCGCCTGGACCTGGCGGTCGCGCAGGCGGTGCGTCCGCACACCCTCGGCGAGGACGTGGCCTTCCAGCTGCCTCTCGAGGTCGGCATCGACGTCCCCCGCCCCGCCGCGCTCGCCGCGGTGCTCGCCAGCACGGACCCCGGCGCCGACGTCGGTCGGCTGGACGAGCTGCGCGCCCTCGACGAGCAGCTGTCGACCTACGCCGACGGCGTCGAGGCGGCACTGGTCCGCGCCACCGACCGCCTGATCGCCCGCCTCGCCGTCGATCCCGGCGTGGTCGTCACCGGTCTGCGGGACTCGCTGGGCCGCGGATGACGCCCACCATGGGGCAGACTGAGAGCCGACCAGGCCGCTGACCAGCGACCCGCTCGTTGTGACCCAGTCGTGAACCATCGCCGCCACCGGGACGATCCGGGCAGCGGCCAGAGAGGTGAGGTGTCCCCGTGGAGGACGACATCGTGCTGTCGGCGCCGCTGTTCGCCGGGCTCGACCCGGAAGCGTCCGAGGCACTCGTCGCGACGATGAAGCCGATCGACGTGGCTCGCGGAGACACCCTGTTCCACGAGGGCGAGCCGGGCGACCGGCTCTACGTCGTGCGCGAGGGCAAGATCAAGCTCGGCCGACGCTCGAACGACGGCCGCGAGAACCTGCTCGCGGTCCTCGGCCCGGGTGAGATGTTCGGCGAGCTGAGCCTCTTCGACCCCGGTCCCCGCACGGCCACCGCGACCGTCGTCGCCGACGCCGTCGTGCTCGAGCTCGGGCACGGCGACCTCGTCCGCTGGCTCCAGGACAAGCCGAGCGTGGCGCAGCACCTGCTGCAGGCCCTCGCCCGCCGGCTGCGCCGGACCAACGAGGCGCTCGCCGACCTGGTGTTCTCGGACGTCCCCGGGCGCGTCGCCAAGGCGCTGCTGGACCTGTCGACCCGCTTCGGGGAGAAGGTCGACGAGGGCATCCGCGTGGCGCACGACCTCACGCAGGAGGAGCTGGCGCAGCTCGTCGGCGCCTCGCGGGAGACCGTGAACAAGGCGCTGGCCGACTTCGCCGCCCGCGGCTGGGTGCGCCGGGAGGGCCGGGCGGTCGTCCTGCTCGACGTCGAGCGGCTGGAGCGCCGCGCCCGCTGAGCCGTCGTCAGGCCAGCTCGACGACGATCTCGACCTCGACCGGCGAGTCCATCGGCAGCACGGCCACGCCGACGGCCGACCGGGCGTGCACCCCGGCGTCCCCGAGGACCGCGTGCAGCAGCAGGCTGGCCCCGTTGACCACCGCGGGCTGCCCGGTGAACGCAGGGTCGCTGGCCACGAAGCCGACCACCTTCGTCACGTGCACGATCCGGTCGAGCGCGTCGGCGCCCTGCGGACCGCCCTCGGCGGCGATGACTGCCGCGACGGCCGCCAGCGCGTTCAGGGCCGAGGTCCGCGCGTAGCCGGCGGCGTCGTCGGGGGAGATCAGCCCCGGGCCGTCACCGACCTTCCCGGTGGCCGGCAGCGCCCCCGCCACGAAGGGCAGCTGGCCCGAGGTGTAGACGTACGACCCTGACCGGACGGCCGGCAGGTACGCGGCGAGCGGCAGGGCGACCTGCGGCAGCTCCAGGCCGAGCTCCGCGAGGCGGTCGGCGGCGCCCATCAGGACTGCGTGGGCCGCTTGAGGTAGGCGACCAGGCCGGCATCCGGCCCCTGGATCACCTGGACGAGCTCCCAGCCGTCCGCGCCCCACTGGTCGAGGATCGCCTTGGTGGCGTGAATGATGAGCGGAATCGTCGCGTACTCCCACGTGGTGGCCATAGGGGTCACCCTAGAGCCAGCCGCCGTGTCGGAGCGCTCTCACGACGCGTCGACGGCGTCGGCCCCCACCAGCTCGTGGCGCCACGACCGGACCTCCGGGCGACGCCGCAGCAGGGCGCGACGCTCGCGCTCGGTCATGCCGCCCCAGACCCCGAAGTCCATGTGGTTGTCCAGCGCGTCGGCCAGGCAGGCGAGCCGTACGGGGCAGCTGGTGCACACGGCTCGCGCCTCGCGCTGGGCTGCGCCCTCGACGAACAGCGCGTCCGGCGCCAGCTTTCCGGTCCCGCATGCTGCGAGCGCGGTCCAGTGCGCGTCCTGCGCGAGTGTGGTCACTCATCCTCCCGAGCACGCCGACGGGGCGTGCCGTGGCATCCGCACCCGAGTCCTGACCGGAAACTAGCGCTCGGAGCACTCTCCTGGCGAGACTCCGTTCGGGTCATATCGTCAGATGGACACGTGACCGGGTCGCAGCGGGTGCTGTCAGCCGCAGCAGGCGAGTGTGCAGGTCCCGTGCAGGTCGGGCGTCCGCGCCGGTTCCGTGGCGGAGCTGACAGGGGCGCCTACTACCCTTGCGGCATGCCGAACCCTGCGCGCCCGCGCGGCCGACAGATCAACGTCTTCCAGGCGCTGGCCCTCCTGCTCACCTTCGCGCTCGTCGCCGGGGTGGGCGGGGTCATCGCCGCCGGCCTCGTCCTGCCCGGGGTCGCCGTCGCCAACGGGGTCACCGACCTGACCGTCACGGCGTTCGACGACCTGCCGACCGAGCTGGACGAGAACGAGCTGCCGGAGAAGTCGGTCATCAAGGCCGCGGACGGCAGCGTGCTGGCCACGTTCTACGACCAGAACCGCGTCGTCGTCCCGCTGACGGAGATCTCCCCGCACCTGCAGCACGCGGTGATCGCGACCGAGGACAAGCGGTTCTACCAGCACGCGGGCGTCGACCCCACGGGCATGCTCCGCGCGTTCGTCAAGAACCAGACGGACGACAGCGGCGGCCAGGAGGGCGCGTCGACGCTGACACAGCAGTACATCAAGAACGTCCTGATCGACGCCGCGCTGGCCAAGGAGACCGAGACCGAGCGGCTCGAGGCGCTGCAGGAGGCCCGCGGCGCCAAGGGTGCCGAGGGGTACGCCCGCAAGCTGCGCGAGGCCAAGCTGGCGATCGCGCTGGAGAAGCGCCAGACGAAGGACGAGATCCTCGAGAAGTACCTGAACATCGCGCAGTTCGGCGCCTCCGTCTTCGGGGTCGAGTCGGCCGCGCAGTACTTCTTCACCAAGCCGGCCAAGGAGCTCACCTACCTCGAGGCCGCCACGATCGCGGGCGTGACGCAGAGCCCCACCAAGTGGGACCCGGTGCTCAACCCCGAGGCCTCCCAGGAGCGGCGCAACCGCGTGCTCAAGCTCATGAACGACCAGGGCTACATCACCGACGAGGAGTACGCCGCCGGTCGCGCGACCCCGTTGGCGGACACCCTGCACCCGTCGCAGCTGAAGCAGGGCTGCATGACGGCCGGTGACGTGGTCGCCGGGTCCGGCTACTTCTGCGACTACGTCACCAAGGTGATCCGCAACGACCCCGCGTTCGGGGCCACCCAGGACGAGCGCATCAAGCGCCTCTACCGCGGCGGGCTGACGATCACCACCACGCTCAACCCCGGCGAGCAGGCGATCGCCGACACCGAGGTCAAGGTCGGCGTCCCGGTCGACGACCCGTCCGGCGTCGCCAGCTCCATCGTCGTCGTCGAGCCCGGCACCGGCAAGATCGTCGCGATGGCGCAGAACCGCACGTACACCGCGGTCGCCGAGCACGGGGACCGCGAGACGCCGGTCAACTTCAACACCGACAACGCCTACGGCGGCGCGTCCGGGTTCGCGCCCGGCTCGACGTTCAAGCCGTTCACGCTCCTCGAGTGGCTCAAGCAGGGGCACAGCCTCAACGAGACGGTCGACGGCAGCGTGCGCCCCCTGAACGAGAACATGTTCACGGCGTGCGGAGCCAAGGGGAAGAGCAAGAGCTGGACCCCCGGCAACGCCGAGGGCAAGGGCCGGACGATGACGGTCATGGACGCGACCAAGAACTCGGTCAACCTCGCGTACCTGTCCATGGGCATGCAGCTCGACCTGTGCAACATCATGAACGGCGCCGCGCAGATCGGGATCCACAAGGCGGGCGGCCAGGCCGGCGAGGGCAACGCCGACGCCTTCCCGGCCAACATCATCGGGAGCAACTCGATCGCCCCGCTGTCGATGGCCGCCGCGTTCGCCGCGTTCGCCGCCAACGGCATGTACTGCGCCCCCATCGCCATCACCAGCGTGATCGACGCCGACGGCAACGAGCTGCCGGTGCCGAGCGCCGGGTGCACCCAGGCGATCGAGCCCCGGATCACGAGCGCACTGACCTTCGCGCTGCGCAACGTCTGGCAGGGCACCGCCGACAAGGTCACCCCGCCGCCGTTCCCGACCGCGGGCAAGACCGGCACCACCAGCGAGAACGAGTACACCTGGTTCGTCGGCTACTCCCCGCTGCGCGCCGCGGCCGTGTGGGTCGGGTACTCCGACGGCATGCGGCCGGTGCAGGACATCTCGATCGCCGGCAAGTGGGTGCCGAACGCGTACGGCGCGACCATCGCCGGACCGACGTGGAGCCGGTTCATGACGCAGGCGCTCTCCGGCGTGTCCAACCCCGACTTCCCGTCGCCCGCCGACAAGGAGGTGTTCGGGGAGAAGGTGTCCGTACCGTCCGTCGTCGGGCTGAGCGAGGCCGACGCGCGCAACAGGCTCTCCGCCGCCGGGTTCCGGGCGTCGATCGCCCCGGAGCAGGTGTCCTCGGCGCTCCCCGCCGGGACCGTCGCGTCGCAGAGCCCCTCCGGCAGCGCGGTCCGCGGGTCGTTCGTGCAGCTCACCCTGTCCAACGGTCAGCCGCCCCAGGTTCCGCAGCCCGACCCGAACCAGCCGGGACCGGGTGGTGGTGGTGGCGGCGGCGGCAACAACGGCGGCGGCCAGGGTCCGCCCAGCAAGCCGTAGTGGGCGCCACGCTGTCCGGGGTCGCCCGCACCGCCGGTGCCCTCGCGCTGGCCGGTGCGGGCGCGCTCGCGTACGCCTCGCTGGTCGAGGTGCGCTGGTACACCCTGCGCGAGGTCACCGTCCCCGTCCTCCCGCCCGGCCAGAACCCGCTGCGGATCCTGCACGTGTCCGACCTGCACCTCCTGCCGGGCCAGCGCAGGAAGGTCGACTGGGTCCGGGACCTGGCCTCGCTGGACCCGCACCTCGTGGTGGACACCGGCGACAACTGGGCGCACCTCGACGCGATGCCGGCCCTGCTCGAGGCTCTGGAGCCGCACCTGGCCGTGCCCGGTGCGTTCGTCCTCGGCTCCAACGACTACGTGGCGCCGATGCCCAAGAACCCCGCCCGCTATCTGCTCCCCGACGCGCGCCGCCGGTCCGCTCCCCGCCCCGCCGAGCTCCCGTGGCGCGAGCTCACGTCGCGGTTCCGCTCCGCCGGCTGGATCGATCTCACCAACCGCCGGGACGTGCTCAAGGTCGACGGCCGGGTGCTCTCCCTGGTCGGCACCGACGACGCCCACCTCGACCGGGACGACTTCCCGGCCTCGCGGGGCGCGGACGACGCCCGCGGCGGCTCGGCGCCCGTGGACCTGCACCTCGGCGTCACGCACGCGCCCTACCGCCGGGTGCTGGACGCGATGCACGCCGACGACGTCGACCTGGCGATCGCCGGTCACACCCACGGCGGCCAGCTGGCGCTGCCGTTCTGGGGCGCCCTGGTGACCAACTGCGACCTCGACACCCGCCGCGCCAAGGGTCTGCACGGCTGGCCGGGACCGCGTCCGGACCAGCCCGGCGGCGCCGGCTCCACCTGGCTGCACGTGTCGGCCGGGCTCGGCACCTCCCCGTACGCGCCGGTGCGGTTCGCCTGCCGACCGGAAGCGACGCTCCTCACGCTCGTCGCCGCCTGATCCGGTTTCGTCGCACGGGTGGTCGTCGGCTATCCTTGCCAGGCTCCACGGGGTGTGGCGCAGCTTGGTAGCGCGCTTCGTTCGGGACGAAGAGGTCGTGGGTTCGAATCCCGCCACCCCGACACTGTGGAGAAGGCCCCTGGCCAGCGGAGACGCTGCCAGGGGCCTTCGCATACCCGGACCCATGCGCCCCACAGGCCGCCCGGAATCACCACCGGCTCTCATCGAGGTCCCAGGAAGGACCCGGAGGTGGACCTCGCGAGCGCGGCAGTCCTTCCGTGGCGCGGCTCCCTTGCCCGGGTTGGTCGCGACATAGCCCCCGGAGACGCACCAAGCGAAGAAGGACGTGAGGATCCGCCAGGTGTGGCGAACGATCGCTAGACGCCCGCCCCTAGCTCGCGGATGTGGACGAGAGACTTCACAGCCAGGTCGCGCCTGAGTCGTGGTTCTGTCAGCGCGTCGACGATGACCGCCACGCCGATCCAGGACGCACCCGCGTCCTCCACCAGGGCCCGCGTCCCGAGCGCCTGTCCTCCGGTGGCGATCCAGTCGTCGACGAAGAGGACACGTTCGCCAGCAGGGAGCAGCTTCTTGGGGAATCCGAGCGTCAGCTGGCGGTCGCGGTAGTCCGGCGGAGTGGTTCGCAATCGCCAGGCTTCGCTGTCAGCCGCAGGACCGCAGTCCTTGCGGATCTCGATGAGGCCGAGACCAAGGTGCGCGGCCACCAGCGCGCCCAGCAGTGTGCCGCGCGACTGCGTGCCAAGCACGACCGTGGGGTTGGACTCGGAGAACAGGTCGGCAAGCGCCGGTCCGAGCCGGGCAAGCAATGCACCATCTCGCCACCAACCGGTGACGTCAGCCCATCGGTCGTCGTCGGTGCGGTCGCCCTGTTCGTGGAAGTTCCGAAGCAACTCCTCATGAATGGCTCGAGGCATCGCCGACTGCCTGCGGCGAGCTTCTGCGGCCGCCTTGTTCTGGTCCATCACGAGGGCATCGTCGCAGGTTCATCCTGTGGAAAAGGTCGTACACAGGGTTCTGGGTCCCGCCGCCGCGAAGTCCCTACAGTGACCGGATGCGCACGCAGTCGTCCGCCCGTCTTGCGGTCCTGGTCTCGGCCACGTTCGTCGTCACCGGTTGCGCTGCGGCCGACGGGGCTGACGGGGCGACGGCACCGCCGCTGCAGCTGCGGATCGTGACATCGTCCGAGCCCGGACCCTGCACCGCTGCGGCCCTGACGGCGGACGGGCCCGGCACGGCCTGCGGCCTGGACGGCACGACCACATACGACCTGGCCGAGTCGCTGGGCGTCGTGACACCGATCTCCGTCACCCGTGATGGCCAGGGTGCGGCTCAGACCATCGGCGTCGAATTCGGCGAGGCCGACGCCAGCACGCTGAGCGAGGTCACCGGCGACGCGACCGACGAGCAGCTGGCACTCCTCCTGAACGGCGAGGTGCTCACGGCTGCCACCGTCCTCGCCCCCATCACGAACGGCGCCTTCTCCTTCGGGTTCGGGAACGCAGCCGACGCCGACCGGGTCGCGGCCTTGCTGGGAGCATCGTCGACCTCCTGACGCCGATGGCCGGGCTCGCCTGGCAGGCGAAAAGCCCCTGGTCAGCAGATCTGCTGACCAGGGGCCCTTCTCGTGCGCTCAGCCCAGCGGGCGCAGGTACGACGCGTGGCCGTCGGCGAGGCGGATCCGCACGTGCGTGGACGCGTCCGGGTCCACCGGCCCTTCGACCGTCTGGCCGCCGTCGGCGGTGGAGATGTCGAGCGCGACCGGCCGGCCCGTCCCGTACACGGTGACGTCCCCGTCGCTGGCCATCGCGTCCACGTCGCCGCGGACGCCGGAGATCTCCGTGCGGCCGTCGCTGGCCCGGGTGGTGACCGAGCCGGAGACGTCCGCGACCGTGATCGACCCGTCGGCGGCGTGCACGGACACCGAGCCCCGGACGTCGCTGATCCCGGTCCGCCCGTCGGCGGTGCGGACGGTGACGTCCCCGTCGATGTCGGACACGGCGATCTCGCCGTCGCTGGCGCGCACGTCGAGCGGGCCGCTCAGGGACGCTGCTGACACGGAGCCGTCGGAGGCCCGCACCACGACCGCGGTGCCGTCGGGCACGGTCACGTCGAGGGACGCCGAGCAGAACCCCGGCCGCCACCAGTCGCAGCGGTAGCTGACCAGCAGGCGGTCCCCGACCTGGTCGGCCCGGTACTCCGGGGTGGCGAGCGCCGAGCTGGCCGTGCGCTCGACCTCGACGCGGTCGCCGCCGGTGGTCACGGTGACGGCGCCGTCGGCGATGAGCTCCACCACGGGCGCGGCGGAGTAGCTCGCCTGGCCGGAGGTCGTCGTGGCGTCGTCGGACCCCAGCACCAGCAGGTCGACGGCGCTGTACGCACCGGAGAGCAGGAGGATCCCGCCGACGATCCCGCCGGTCCAGGTGAGGGCGCGTGCGGCGGAGCTGCGGGGGGCGGGGGCCGGCGTGTCGACCGGCCGCTCGAGGGTGTCGGTCATGGTCGTTCTCCGTTCGTGGGTTCGTGCTCCAGCCAGCGCAGCACGGCGAGCACGCGGCGGTGGTCGTCGGCGGCCTGCGGGAGGTCGAGCTTGGTGAGGATGGAGGTCACGTGCTTCTCGACGGCCGGCAGGCCGACGACGAGGCGGTCGGCGATGGCCGCGTTGGAGCGGCCCTCCGCCATGAGGCCCAGCACGTCCCGCTCTCGCGGGGTGAGGGTCTCGAGGCCCGAGCGCCGGGCCCGGGCGAGGATCTGTGCGACGACCTCGGGGTCGATCACGGTGCCGCCGCCGGCCACGCGGCCGAGGGCGTCGAGGAACTCGTCCACGTCCGCCACCCGGTCCTTGAGCACGTAGCCGAGGCCGCGCACGTCACCCGCGAACAGCTCGCGGGCGTAGCGCTGCTCCACGTACTGCGACAGGACGAGCACCGGCAGGCGGGGGTGCAGGCTGCGCAGGTGGACGGCGGCGCGCAGGCCCTCGTCGGTGTGCGACGGCGGCATCCGGACGTCCGTCACCAGCAGGTCGGGGACGGCGGCGGACGAGCCGAGGGCCGCGACGACCTCGTCGGCGGTGGTGTAGCCGGTGACCTCGTGCCCCTCCGCCGTGAGCAGCCGGGTGAGGCCGTCGAGCAGGAGGACGGAGTCCTCAGCGATCACGATGCGCACGGCACCTCCACAGTCAGTCGTGTGCCGGCTCCGGCCGGGCTGTCCAGGTCGAAGGTGCCGTCCAGGGCGGCAACGCGGCTGCGGAGCCCGTCGAGCCCGCTGCCGGGCGTCGCGGACGCTCCCCCGCGGCCGTCGTCGGCGATGACGAGCCGCAACCGGTCGTCGGCCGTCACGGTGGCCGTGACGGTGACCTGCTGCGCCTCGGCGTGCTTGGCCGCGTTGGTGAGCGCCTCCGCGACGACGAAGTAGGCGGCGGCCTGCGCGGACGTGCTGGCGCGGGCCAGCGTCGGCGGGTCGGGCACGTCCACGCGGACGGGGACGGGGCTGCGGGCCGCGAGCGCGGACAGTGCGGCGTCGAGCCCGCGGTCGGTCAGGACGGCCGGGTGGATGCCCCGGACCAGGTCGCGCAGCTCGGCGAGCGTCTCCTTGACCTCGCGGTGCGCGTGCTCCAGGGCCGCGGCGGCCTGCGGGTCGCTCGACGCCTTCCGGCGGGCGGAGCCCAGCTCCACACCGAGGGCCACCAGCCGCTGCTGGGCGCCGTCGTGCAGGTCGCGCTCGATGCGCCGGCGCTCCTCGTCGGCGGCACCCATCGCGGCGGTGCGGGTCTGCGTGAGCTGGACCGCCCGGCCCTCGGCCTGCGTGGCGCGCAGCTGCGCCTGCCGGGCCGCCTCGACGGCCTCCGCGCGGGGCGAGGCACCGAGCAGGGACCGGCCCACGCGGACGATCGCCAGCGAACCTGCCTGCGTGGCCAGCGCCGCGACCCACGCGAGGAGCACTGCGGCGGGGACCAGGAGGACGAGCGGGATCGGCGGGCGCGTCAGGCCGCCCGCCAGCGCGACCGCCGGGTAGACCAGGCCACCGAGCGCGAAGCTGCCCGCGACCATCACGACGACGCCCTGGACCGTGAGGATGACCCCGGCCACCACGACGTAGGCGACGTGCGCCCAGGTGCGGCTGTCGGAGATCACCGCCCACCAGGTCGCCCACGTGCCGTCCCGGCGGGGGTAGCTGGGCGTGGTGATGGCCGTGCCCAGCTGCGCGTGCAGCCGCGCCCGCTCCAGCGACGCGAACGGCCGCGCCGCCCACAGCGTGGCGACGAGCATCGGGATGCCGACGAACAGGACCAGCAGGGACAGGGACAGCGACAGGGCGACGGTGGCCACGATCCACGCGGTCAGCAGGACGAACGAGCCGACCACGACCTGGGAGATCCCCCGCCAGGTCGCGGCGGACACCGGGGCGGTGAGAAGCGCCCGCAGGTCGGTGAACGCGGGGGCGACGACGCGCAGGTCGTCGGACACGTCGCTCGGTGGCGTCGGTGAGGTCATGACAGTGACGCTAGGGCTCGGGGGCGACCGGCAGACAGCCTGACCACCCACGAGCACGAGGTGGGGTTGCCCCTACCCACGACGAACGGGCCGGCCCTCGCGCGAGGACCGGCCCGTCCGCCCGTGCACTAGCCGAGGGTGCAGGTGGCGCCGTTCAGGGTGAACGCCGTCGGGTTGGTGTTGGTCCCCGTGTGGGAGCCGTTGAACCCGATGTCCGCCGTCGCGCCGGGTGCCAGCGAGCCGTTCCACGCGGCATTCTTCGCGCTGACCGCCGTGCCGGACTGGGACCAGTCCGCGCTCCAGCCCTGGGTGACCTTCTGGCCGTTGGCGAACGTGAACCCGAGGGTCCAGCCGTTCAACGCCGCCGTACCGGTGTTGGTCACCTTGACCGACGCCGTGAAGCCGGTGTTCCAGCTGTTGGCGTTGTACGACACCTTGCAGGTGCCGCCGTTGGGCACGGTCGCGGTGGTCACCGAGAGGGCCGACGACGCGGCGGACACATTGCCCGCGTTGTCCCGGGCCCGGACGGTGTACTGGTACGCCGTCGCCGCCGTGAGGCCGGTGTCCGTGTAGGACGCCGCGGTCGGCGTGCCGACCTTGGTGGTCCCCCGGTAGACGTCGTAGCCGGCCAGGCCCGAGCCGCCCGTGTCCGTGGACGCGGTCCACGTGAGCGCGACGCTGGTCTGCGTGACGGTCGTCGCGACCAGGCCCGCAGGCACCGACGGGGCGATCGTGTCGACGATCGTGCCCGGCAGCGTCCGCACCGACAGCGCGCTCGACGCCGCGGAGATGTTCCCCGCCACGTCACGCGAGCGCACGGTGTAGGAGTACGCCGTGTCGGCCGTCAGAGCCGTGTCGGAGTACGACGTCGTCGTGGTGGAGCCGACCCTCGTCGCGCCCCGGTAGACGTCGTAGCCGGCCACGCCGGAGCCGCCCGTGTTGTCGGTCGACGCCGCCCAGGACAGCGAGAGGCTGTTCTGGGTGACCGCGCTCGCGACGAGGCCCGTGGGGACGCTCGGTGCGACCGTGTCGGTCGGCGTGGCCCGCGTGGTGACGGACAGGGCCGCCGACGCGGCGGACACGTTGCCCGCGACGTCCTTGGCCCGCACGGTGTACGAGTACGCCGTGGACGGGGTCAGACCGGTCTCCGTGAACGACGTGGTGGTCGAGGTGCCCACCCGCGTCGTGCCGCGGTAGATGTCGTACCCGGCCACGCCCGAGCCACCGGCGTTGTCCGTCGAGGCCGTCCACGAGATCGTGGCCGACGTCGCGGTGGTGGTGCCGGCGAGCAGGCCCGTCGGGACCGAGGGCGCCGTGGTGTCGGTCGGCGGCGGGCCGTCGTCCTCGAAGAGCCGCGCGTAGTCCCCGAGCGCACCCGCGATGGCGGTCTGCGCCCAGAACCGGTGGAACGTGAACTGCGGCGCCACACCGGTGGCCAGAGCGGTCTCGACCTTGGACCACGCCGGGTCGTCCTTGTACCAGCTGCGGATGTCGAGGAACGAGACGCCCGGCTTGATGACGTCGCCGTTGGGCATGGTGCCCGTCCAGCCCGCCGGGACGTAGACGCCGTTGCCGCCCGCGACGTAGGTGTCGTCGAACCGCAGGAAGTCGCCGCGGGTCTCGACGGAGCCGACGCCCAGCGCGTCCTGGTTGGAGTCCCAGATCGCGTCCAGGAGCGCCTTGGCCTTGTCACGCGACGCGGTGTCGCCCGACTTGGCGGCGTAGAACAGCAGGGCACGGGCGGTGTCGCCGGCGACGCCGACGTCCTGGCCGTAGCTCTTGACCGCGACGGACAGCCCGGAGTTGGCGCCGGGGGTGGTCTTGTTCCAGGTGTCCGGCTTGCCGGTCCAGGTCAGCTCCGACGGAACCTTCCAGCTCGCCCCGTCCGTGCTGATGTTGGCGACGACCCAGGGGACCCACTTGTCGAGGATCGCCTTGGCCTGCGCGTTGCCCGAGGCGTAGTACAGCTCGGCGACGCGCTGGACGCCCCACGCCTGCATGCCGAACCACTGGTTCGACGGCGGGTCGTTGTAGACCGGCGCCTCGGTGTAGCCCATGCCGTAGAACGTGGGCGTGCCGGCCGGGGGCGTCGCGTACGCGCCGTCCCAGCTGTTGGTGGCGCCACCGGCGATGCCGCCCTGGGGCGCCTGCAGCCAGCGGTAGAACTCGAGCTGGCGCTCCATCGAGGTGGTCCAGTCGGCCTTCGCCGTCGCGGACTTCGGCGTCAGCGCCGGGTCCGTGGACAGCACCCACGCGGCGAGCGGGTTCTGGTAGCCGAAGTGCGCGTGCGACGACCCGATGCGCCAGGCCCAGCCGGCCGACGAGTCGAGCGCGCCGCCCCAGGCGTAGTACCAGGACAGCAGGTAGTGCGCGCTGCTCTTGCCGGAGCCCGCGGGGCACGACGGCGAGGTGCAGCCGATGGTCTTGAAGTACTTGTCGAACAGGGCGTAGCGCAGGTAGTCGCCCATCTTGGCGGCCTTGGTCACCGTCGCGGCGATGTCCGCCTGGTTGCCCTGCTCGGTCGCCCACTGGTTGGCCCAGTAGACGGCCTCGACCGCACGCGCGTCGGCGTCGGGGGCGTTGGTGTACTTCCACTGCTTGGCGTAGGACGCGTCCTTGGTGAAGATGTCCAGGTACCCGTTGGGTCCGCCGAACTTGAACTCGTCGCACGACGGCTGCGGGATGGTCTCCCAGACCGACTCCTGCGGGCCGCGCTGGAACGTGTTGATGTAGGAGGTGCCGGTGGCTGTCGGGCCGAGCTCGCAGCCCGCTCCCGGGGTGGCGCCGAACCCGTACTTGTTGTCGACGTCGGCGAGCCAGTGCATGCCGTAGATGTCCGACGTGCCGTACGTGGACTTCAGCTCCGCGGCGATCGGGTCGCTGCCCGACGTCACGCCGCTCTGCAGCTGCGACGGGTAGCTGCTCGGGTGGTTGAACTCCGAGGCGTACGTGGCCGGGCTGGCGGGGTTGTAGAACGAGTTCGTCGGCTGGTCGGCCGACGTGGGGATCATGTACTTCTCCATGGTGGCCCACGCGTCGTTCAGCGGGGCCCAGTCCTCGGTCACCTGGCCGTACAGCGCCTCGAGCCAGAGCCAGTAGGAGTACGCCTCCGACGTCGTCTCGTGGCCGTAGTCGGGCGCCTCGACGATGAGGGTCTCCACGGAGTGGTACGGGATGCCCTGCGCGCTGAAGTAGCCGTTGGCGGGGTTCTTGATCTTCTCGTACTGCGTGAGGAACCGCTGCGCGTACTCCCCGTCGGCCACGGCGGCCTTGACGGGGGCGGCGGCAGGCACGGAGACCGTGGCCGGTGCGGAGGCGGCCATCGCGGGGGAGATCCCGCAGATGGCCAGCAGCGAGGCTGCGCTCAGGGTGGCCGTGGCCACCCAGGCAGCTCGCCGTCGGGTCGGTGAGGACATCGTTCGTACCTTTCTGGCTGTCGGGCACGTCCCGCGACGCCGCGGGCACGTCCCGGCGCCCTGCGCGCGGGCGCACGGGGCGTGACGGAGGTGCACGAAGGAACTGGCCGACGCTGCCGCCAGGACCCGCAACGGTGCGGGTCCCCGGGCAGACGGCGGCCGGGTCGGCGCCCACTTTCCGGCGGTGCACAGCCAGCGTCCAGACTCCTAAACGATTCGAGTGGGAGCGCGACCACATGGTCCTCACGACCACCGGAAGAAGCGCGCCGCCACCGGCACCCCGACGGCCGTCCAGGCGGCCATGACCAGCAGCGACGCGGTGGGGAACGGCTGGCCCCACCAGGCCGCGGCGAGCGCCTCGCTGCCGGCTCCGAGCGGCGTGTAGCCGGCCATGGTCTGGATGGCGTCGGGCATGAGGGGCAGGGGCAGCCAGACCCCTGCGAAGAACAGCGAGGCGAAGTACGCGGTCATCCCCCAGCCCGTGGCGGCCGCCGCAGTCGGCGCCAGGGCGGCGATCACGGCACCGACCGCGAACGCCGACAGCACGGTGAGCACCAGCGCGAGGACCAGGACGAGCGGCTGCGCCGGAGCGCCCACGCCCACCACCGTCGCGCCGAGCACGTACATGAGCACGGCGGCCACCACGAGCGCGCCGAGGTTGACCAGCAGCTGCGCGACCAGGATCCGCGACGGCGGCACCGGGGTGGTGGACAGCCGCTTCAGCACGCCGCGCGAGCGGTAGCCGGCGATGGTCGTCGGGAAGGTGGACAGGGCCACGGTGGCGACCGCGAGCGCGAGCACGGTCGGTGCGTAGCCGGTGATGCCGTTGATCTGGGACAGGATCGGGTCCTTGTCGTCGAACGGCAGGTCCGCCCAGGGCATCACCAGCCCGAGGACGGTGAGCAGGACCGCCGGGAACAGGAGCGCGAAGAACGCTCCGGACGGCTCCCGGACGAACAGCCGGGACTCGACGACGGTCAGCCGCGTGAGCGCGCTGGTGCTGGACATGGTCAGGCCTCCACAGGTGCGGTGGTGAGTGCGACGAAGGCGTCCTCGAGCGAGCTCTGCTCGAGGCGCAGGTTCTCGGGGCGGATGCCGTGCTGAGCCAGGGCGACGAGCACGTCCTGGACCACGTTGTCGCGGCCCCGGACCTCCAGCTCCCCGCCGTCGGGAGTGACTCTCGCGATCTGTTCCAGGAGACCGGCCGGGACCGGCGCCGACGGGCGGAACCGCAGCACCTGCTCGGCGGTCGCCCTGGCGACCAGCTCCCCCGGCGTCCCCGTCGCGACCACCCGACCGGAGTCGATGAGCGTGATCCGGTCGCACAGCCGCTCGGCCTCCTCCATGAGGTGCGTGACCAGCACGATCGTCACGCCGCGGTCCCGGATGCGCTCCACCGCCTCCCACGTGTCCCGTCGGGCGTGCGGGTCGAGCCCGGTGGTGAGCTCGTCGAGGATGGCGACCTGCGGGTTCCCGACGAGGGCGAGCGCGACCGACAGCCGCTGCTTCTGTCCGCCGGACAGCTGCTCGAAGCGCGCACCCGCCCGGTCGGTCAGGCCCAGCTCGTCGAGCAGCTGCGCCGGGTCCGCGGGGTCCGGGTAGAACGACGCGTACAGGTCCAGGGCCTCGCGGACCACGAGCTTCGGCTGCAGCTGGCTCTCCTGGAGCTGGAGCCCGACCACCTCCCGCAGCCGCGCGCGGTCCCGCACCGGGTCCATGCCCAGCACCCGGACGGTCCCGGAGTCGGGCTGGCGCAGCCCGCCGACGATCTCCACGGTGGTGGTCTTGCCCGCCCCGTTGCGGCCCAGCACGCCGAAGATCTCGCCGCGGTGGACCTCGAGGCTGACGTCGTCGACGGCGACCGTGCCGCCGTAGCGCTTGTGCAGGTGCTCGACCTGGATGACGGACACGACGGGCTCCTTCGGGGTGTGGGGTGCCGCGGGAGCGGCCGGCGGCCGGTCCCGTGAGCGGAGGGTGGAGTCAGGAAGGGCGGCTGGGGACCGACGCACCGCGCGTCAGCCGGTCGAACGCGACCGCCATGGCGGCCACGATCAGGAGGGTCGCCGCACTGGCGGCCAGCAGCGGCCGGTCGCCACCGAACCACTCGGAGGTGGAGAACGGCCCGGCGTCCTGCGCGAAGAGCGCGGAGACCAGCAGGATCGGGGCGGCGGTCAGCGGCAGGGCGAGGGTGCCCCACCAGCCGCCGGCCCGCTGGTAGACGATGCAGACCAGCAGACCCGACACGTAGGCGGCGACGAACGTCAGGGTGGCGCTGACCAGCAGCGCCGTCGGGTCGTCGAAGTCCGGGGACATCCCCTCGAGGTTGCGCCACTGCCAGCCCAGCGCACCGAACACCGCGCGCTCGACCTGCAGGAGCGCGTAGAAGACCAGCCCGTAGACCAGGCCGGTCACCACGGCCGCGACGAGCAGGCCGAGCGAGAGGGCCCGCCGCGTCAGGCCCGTGGCGACGTGCACCGGGAGGTAGGCCGCCGTGATCGCGATGAACATGGAGAACGGGAACCAGATGGCGCCCTGCCGGCCGAACGCGAGGACGCTGTTCTCGACCTGCCCCACCTGGTTGATCACCACGAGGGCCAGGGTCACCACCACGAGCGCGATGCCCCAGAACCAGGCGGCCAGGTAGAGGTGCACCTGGAGCGCCCAGGTCGCGGTGGACCGGACGGGACGCAGGTCAGGGACGGTCTCGGTGCTCATCGCGCCACCTCCGTGGTCGCTCGGTCGGTCAGGTGGACGAACAGGTCCTGCAGCGCGACCGGCCCCGTCTCGAGACCGGCCGCCCGGGCCCGCTCGCGGTCGTCGGACCGTGCGCCGACCACGGTCGCCTGGGCGGTGCGCCCCAGCTGCTGGCGGGCGACGACGTCGCGGTCCGCGACGAACGCGCTGACGGCTTCCAGCGGTCCGGTGACGGTCAGTCCGCTGGCGCGCAGCGTGTCGGCGTCGGCGACGGTCAGGACGGACCCGCGGTCCAGGACCACCACGTCCTCGAGCAGCCGCTCGATCTCGCCGATGAGATGGCTGGAGAGCACGATCGTGCGCGGGTGCGCGAGCCAGTCGGCCAGGAGCGTGTCGTAGAACGCGTACCGGGACGGTGCGTCCATGCCGAGGTGGACCTCGTCGAGCAGCGTCAGGGGCGTGCGTCCTGCGATGCCGACGACCACGCCGAACGCGGACCGCTTGCCGCGCGAGAGCCGGTCCGGGCGGCTGGTCGGGTCCAGCTCGAACAGGTCGAGCAGGGAGTCGGCGAACGTGCGGTCGAACGTCGCCCGACGGTCCTGCAGGAAGCCGAGGGTGTCGCGCAGGGACCGGTCCGGCATCACGTCGCCGCTCTCCCGCACCAGGCACGTGCCGCCGAGCACCCGCGCGTTCTCCCAGGGGGCCTCGCCGTCGACCAGCACGGTGCCCGAGGTCGGCCGCCGGAACGCGGCGGTCACCGACAGGGCGGTCGTCTTCCCCGAGCCGTTCCGGCCCAGCAGGCCGGTGATCACCCCTGGCCGGATGCTGAAGGACACCCGGTCGAGCGCGGTCGTCGAGCCGTAGCGCACCGTGAGGTCCCGGACCTCCACGCCGAACCCGCTCATCGCTGCTCCCCCTTGGTCAGCCGCGTGACGATCTCGTCGGTCGTGATACCCAGCACCCGGGCCTGCTCGAGCATCGGCTCGACGACGTCCGCGAAGAACGTCGCCCGGCGCTGCTCGAGCAGCCGCTCGCGCGCACCCGCCGCGACGAACATGCCGATGCCGCGGCGCTTGTAGAGGACGCCCTCGTCGACCAGCTCCGTGAAGGCCTTGGCGGCCGTGGCGGGGTTGATGCGGAACGTCGTCGCGTACTGCGTGGTGGACATGACCTGCTCCTCCGCACCCAGCGCGCCCGACAGGACGTCGGCGCGGATCTGGTCGGCGATCTGGACGTACAGGGGGTCGCGGCCGTCGAACATCGCGCGCCTCCCTTCTGCGGTTCGTTACTTGACCAACTAACCATAGGACCACGAGCTCGCGCAAGGGGTATCTACGCCGGTCCGGCCGCGCTCCTCCCTGATGACCGCCAGCGCTGCCGGAGGGGGAGCCATGCCGCACGGAGATGCCGACCAGGGCATTCGCACGCCGAAGTCCACGTTCTACGACCAGGGCCGGTTCGGCCGGCTCTTCCCGACGCTCCCCGCGTTCGCCGCCGACACCCCGACCGTCCGTGCCGCCCTCGTCGAGCTCGGCAGACCCGGCGGCCCCATGGACACCAACGAGAGCCTGACGGCCGACCCGATCGCGCTGATCGTCGATCCCACCCTCGCCGTCGACAACCCGGACAACCCGCGCCTGACCGCGGGCATGACGTTCCTCGGGCAGTTCCTGGACCACGACATGACGTTCGACCCCACGTCGAGCCTCGCGCGGGCGCAGGACCCCGAGTCGCTGCGCAACTTCCGCATCCCGGCGCTCGACCTGGACAGCGTCTACGGCGGAGGCCCGAGGGTGTCGCCCCACCTGTACGACCAGAGCGTGGACCACGGGCGCACCACGATGCTGACCGAGCCGATCACCGGCTCGGAGGCCGTGTGCATCGACCACGTGATGCGGTTCGACGTCCCGCGCAACGCACAACAGACCGCACTCGTCGGCGACCCGCGCAACGACGAGAACCTCATCGTCAACCAGCTGCACCTGGCGTTCCTGCGCTTCCACAACCGCGTCGTGGCCGACGTGCGGGACGACCTCGGACCGCTGGCCACCGCCGGGGAGCTGTTCGCCGAGGCCCAGCGCATCGTCCGGTGGCACTACCAGTGGCTGATCCTGCACGAGTTCCTGCCGCTCACCTGCGGCGACGCCCTCATGGCCGACATCCTCACCCACGGGCGCAGGTTCTACGAGTGGCGCAACTCGCCGTACATCCCGGTGGAGTTCTCCGTCGCCGCCTACCGGTTCGGCCATTCGCAGGTCCGCCCCAGCTACCGCGCCAACTTCGGCACGTCCGCCACGGACCCCACGCTGCAGTTCTTCGCGATCATCTTCGACCACACCGCCATCGGCACCGACCCCGCCGACCTGCGCGGCGGCTGCCGTGCACCGCGCAGGTTCATCGACTGGCAGACGTTCTTCGACTTCGGCGGCGGGCAGGTGCGCCGCAACAAGCGGATCGACACCAAGCTGTCGTCGGCCCTGTTCCACCTGCTGGGCCAGCCGTCGGGCGAGCCGGACTCCCTGGCGATCCGCAACCTCCTGCGCGGCCTGACCATGGAGGTGCCGTCCGGGCAGCGCGTCGCCGCGGCGATGCAGGAGACGCCGCTGTCCGCGACGGACCTGGCGGACCTCGAGCCGTTCGGCCTGCACAAGCGGACGCCGCTGTGGTTCTACGTGCTGCGCGAGGCCGACGTGCTGGCGGACGGCGAGCACCTGGGCCCGGTGGGAGGACGCATCGTCGCCGAGGTGTTCCACGGCCTCATCGACGGCGACCCGTCGTCGTACCTGTCCCAGGACCCGGACTGGACCCCGACCTACGGGACCGACGACGAGTTCGGCATCACGGACCTGCTCACGGCCGCGGGCGTGGTGGGTGCGCTGAGCTGAGCTGACCCTGCGTCAGACGGCGGTGAGGCGCTGCGCCGCGACCAGCTCCGCGATCTGCACGGCGTTCAGCGCGGCGCCCTTGCGCAGGTTGTCGTTGCTGATGAACAGCGCCAGACCGCGGCCGCCCTCCACGCCCTCGTCCTGGCGCAGCCGGCCGACGAACGACGGGTCCTGACCGGCGGCCTGCAGCGGCGTCGGCACGTCGGTCAGCTGGACGCCGGGCGCCGTGGCCAGCAGCTCGGCGGCGCGCTCCGGGGTCAGCGCCCGCTCGAACTCGGCGTTGATCGACAGCGAGTGGCCCGTGAACACCGGCACGCGCACGCAGGTGCCGGAGACCAGCAGCCCGGGCAGGTCGAGGATCTTGCGCGACTCGTGCCGGAGCTTCTGCTCCTCGTCGGTCTCGAACGAGCCGTCGTCGACGAGGTTCCCGGCCAGCGGGATGACGTCGAACGCGATGGGCGCGACGTACTTCACCGGCGCGGGCAGCGTGACGGCGGACCCGTCGTGCACCAGCGCGAGGGTGTCCTGCTCGACCGCCGCGCGGATCTGGGTGTCGAGCTCCGCGGCCCCCGCGAGGCCCGATCCGGACACCGCCTGGTACGTCGAGACGACCAGCCGCTTCAGGCCGGCCTCGTCGTGCAGGACCTTGAGCACCGGCATCGCGGCCATCGTGGTGCAGTTCGGGTTGGCGATGATGCCCTTGACGGCACCGGCCAGCGCGCCCGGGTTCACCTCGGAGACGATGAGGGGGACCTCGGGGTCCCGACGCCACGCCGAGGAGTTGTCGATGACGAGGGCACCGGCCGCGGCGAACCGCGGGGCGTGCACCTTCGACGCGGCACCGCCCGCGGAGAACAGGGCGACGTCGATGCCCGACAGGTCCTCGGTCTCCACGTCCTCGACCACCACGTCGGTCCCGCGCCACGGGAGCGTGGTGCCGGCGGAGCGCGCGGAGGCGAAGTAGCGGATCGAGTCGACCGGGAAGTCGCGCTCGTCGAGGAGCCGGCGCATGACGCTGCCGACCTGGCCGGTGGCCCCGACCACCGCGATGTTCAGCCCCATGGCCCTACCGTCCCGTCCCGCCGTACACGACGGCCTCGTCTTCCGTGGCGTCCAGCTCGAACGCCGTGTGCACCGCGCGGACGGCCTCGTCCAGGGAGTCGGCGCGGGTGACCACAGAGATTCGGATCTCCGACGTCGAGATCATCTCGATGTTGATGCCGGCGTCCGAGAGCGCGGCGAACAGCCGGGCGGAGACGCCGGGGTGCGACTTCATCCCCGCGCCGATGAGCGACAGCTTGCCGATCGTGTCGTCGTACTGCAGCGACGCGAAGCCGATGTCCGGCTGGTGCTCGGTGAGCGCCGCCGTTCCCGCGGCACCGTCCGTGGCGGGCAGCGTGAAGGAGATGTCGGTCAGGCCCGTGGCGGCGACCGACACGTTCTGCACGATCATGTCGATGTTCACCCCGGCCGCGGCGACGACCTCGAAGATGCGGGCGGCCTTGCCCGGCACGTCGGGGACGCCGACGACCGTGATCTTGGCCTCGCTGCGGTCGTGCGCGACGCCGGCGATGATCGGCTGCTCCACAATCTCTCCTTCGTCGGCGGGCTGGTCCGTCACCAGGGTGCCCGTATGAGTGGTGAACGACGAGCGCACGTGGATCGGTACCCCGTACCGCCGGGCGTACTCGACGCAGCGCAGCACCAGCACCTTGGCGCCGCTGGCCGCGAGCTCGAGCATCTCGTCGTAGCTGACCCGGTCGAGCTTGCGCGCGCTGGGCACGATGCGGGGGTCCGCGGTGAACACGCCGTCGACGTCGGTGTAGATCTCGCAGACGTCCGCCTTGAGGGAGGCCGCGAGCGCGACCGCCGTGGTGTCCGAGCCGCCGCGCCCGAGCGTGGTGACGTCGTTGGTGGTCGGGTTGACGCCCTGGAACCCGGCGACGATGGCCACCGACCCCTGCGCGAGCGTCTGCCGGATGCGGCTGGGGGTGACGTCGATGATCCGGGCCTTGCCGTACGACTCGTCCGTGATCACCCCGGCCTGCTGGCCGGTGAACGACTTGGCCTCGACGCCCAGGTTGTGGATCGCCATGGCCAGCAGCGACATCGAGATGCGCTCGCCCGCGGTCAGCAGGATGTCCATCTCGCGCTGCGGCGGCAGAGGCGTCACCTGCTTGGCCAGGTCGATGAGCTCGTCCGTGGTGTCGCCCATGGCGCTGACCACCACGACGACGTCGTGCCCGGCGCGCTTGGCCTCGGCCACCCGCTTCGCGACGCGCTTGATACTGCTGGCGTCGGCGACGGAGGAGCCGCCGTACTTCTGCACGATCAGGGCCACCGGACAGCTCTTTCGCGGGCTCGGACAGGACCGGGCGAGTGTACGGCCGTGCCCAGAACGTGGGCAGCGAGTTTCAGATGGCGGATCCTCGCGGCTCAGCCTCCACAGCACCTGCACAGACCCGGGTGTCCGAACGGCCCCCCGGACGCGGGCCGCAGTCCTAGGTTGTCGCCATGTCGAGCACCGTCGATGACGACACCACGACCCTCCCGCCGCCCGTCCTCACCGACGGCATCGTCGTGCACGACCTGCACCGCGCCTTCGGGTCGGTCAAGGCTCTCGACGGCGTCCACCTGACTGCACGAGCCGGCGCCGTCACCGCGCTCGTCGGCCCCAACGGGTCCGGCAAGACCACGCTGCTGCTGGTGCTCGCCGGGCTCCTCGTCCCCGACCGTGGCGCGGTCCGCGTAGCCGGCCACGACCCCGTCGCGCACGGGCCGCTCGCCCGGGCGGGCACCGGCTGGATGCCGGACACGTTCGGCACGTGGGACTCGCTGACCGCCCGCGAGGTGCTCCTGACCTTCGCCGCGGCGTACCGGCTGTCCCCCGCCGCCGCGGCCGCCCGCGTGACCGAGCTGCTCGCCACCGTCCACCTCAGCGAGTACGCGGACCGCCCGGCCAGCGTCCTGTCCCGCGGCCAGAAGCAGCGGCTCGGCCTGGCCCGCGCACTCGTGCACGACCCGTCGGTGCTGCTCCTCGACGAGCCCGCCAGCGGTCTCGACCCGCGCTCCCGCGTCGACCTGCGGATCCTCCTGCGTCGCCTCGCCGACGAGGGCCGGACGGTGCTGGTCTCCAGCCACGTCCTGTCGGAGCTGGACGAGATGGCCGACGACGCCGTCTTCCTCTCCAGGGGACGCACCGTCGTCCCAGAGGCCACCGCGGGGACGAGCGCCTCCTGGCACGTGCGCGCACTGTCGGTCGAGGCGCTCACCGCCTGGCTCACCAGCACCGGCACCGCGTGGCAGCCGGACGGTGCGGCCGCCACGGCCACCGGAGCCGGCGGGGTCCTCGTCGACGTCGACGGCGACGACGGGGCCGCACGGCTGGTCCGTGACGCCGTCACCGCCGGGGTGCCGCTCGTGTCACTCGTGCCCGCCGCCGGCGCGCTCGAACAGGCCTACCTGACCCTCGAGGAGGAGCGGCGATGACGCTGTCCGAGGTCGAGCTCGAGCACGAGCCGTCGACGACCATCCCGCAGGCTCCCCGCTCCGCCACCTGGGGGCTGAGCTGGCACGGCGTCCGCACGGTCGCCGTCCTGGAGCTGCGCCAGCGGGTGCGGTCGACCCGGTGGATCGTCGCGCTCGTCGTGTGGTTCGTCGTCGTCGGCGGGATCACCCTGCTCACGTCCGGCGCCATCTCGGCGTTCGGGTCCTCGTCGTCCGGCCGCGCCACCAACGGGCCGCTGCTGTTCGGCGCCGTCACGTTCCTGGTGCTGGGCCTGGGGCTGCTGGTCACGCCGACCCTGGCGTCGACCGGCATCAACGGTGACCGCAACGCGGGCACCCTGGCGACCCTCCAGGTCACGCTGCTGACCCCGGCGGAGATCGCGGCGGGCAAGCTGCTCGCCGCCTGGGCCGCCGCCTGCGCGTTCCTGGTGGCCAGCCTGCCGTTCTTCGGGATCGCCCTGGCCCTCGAGGGCACCCCCGGCACCGCACTGCCGCGCGTCGTCCTGCTGGTCGCGGTGCTGCTGGCCTCCGTCTGCGGGATCGGGCTCGGGTTCTCCGCGCTCACCGCACGCACGGCAGGCTCGACCGTGCTCACGTTCCTCACCGTCGCGGCGCTGGCCCTCCTGACGCCCGTGCTGTTCGGGCTCACGTACCCGTCGATCTCCCGGACCGAGGCCGTGGAGGTCTCCGCCGTGCCCCGCGACTGGACCGGTGAGGTCGACGCCGAGTGCGAGATCCGGGTGGAGGACCGGACCGTCGCCCACACCGAGCGCACCTGGTGGCTGCTGGGCATCAACCCGTTCGTCGTGCTGGCGGACGGCGCCGGCACCACCGAGCTGGACCGGTTCTCCAGCGGCACGAACGACCCGCTCGGCGCGATCCGGGACGGTGTCCGTCAGCTGCGCGCCGGCCCCACGATCCCCCTGAACGAGTGCTGGACGTTAGCGACCTCGGTGGGCGACCGGATCGACGCCGTCTCGCGCACCCCGGTCTGGCCGTGGGGTCTGGCCGTGAACGTGCTGCTCGGCGTCGGCGGCTACGTCGTGGCAGTCCGCCGGCTGCGCGTCCCCCAGCGCACCCTGGCCCGCGGCACCCGGGTGGCCTGAGCTCAAGCAGCCGGGTTACGGCTGCAGGGCGTCGTTACGGCTGCAGGGCGTCGTACTCCGCCTCCGCGGCGACGTCGTCCTCCACGTCCAGCCGAAGGTGCGCCAGCATCGTCTGCAGGGTGCGCAGGACGCTGGAGGCGCGCTCCCCCCAGTCGGACAGGTACGAGAACTGCCACCACCAGAGGGCCTCGAGCACGCCGCCGGTCTCGTAGTGCCGCAGCCCCTGTGCCAGCGCCCCCGCGATCGCGACGAGGTCGCCGGAGACGCTCGCGGGCTGCACCTCGACACCCAGCAGGGGGTCGACGACCTCCGCGTACTCGTCGATGCCCTCGAACACGTTGGCCAGGTTGGCGCGCAGCGGGTCGACGTCCGGGTCGGGGCCGACGTCGGGCTCGAACCGCTCCGACGGCACCACGTCCGTGGTCGCACCCAGGCGCGCACCTGCGGCGAGCACGTCGCTCACGGCGAGCAGCAGCAGCGGGAGGGAGGCGTCGGGGTTGGCGCCCGACGCGACCTCGGTGACGGTCGTCAGATAGCTGCGGGCCTCGGCCGCGACCGCCTGGGCGATCTCGCGTAGATCGGTGTCTGCCGTGGTGCTCATGTGCCCGCTCCCCTATGCGCTGATCCGTCGTCGGCCCTCGAACGCGCGGCCGAGGGTGACCTCGTCCGCGTACTCCAGGTCCCCGCCCACGGGCAGGCCCGACGCCAGCCGGCTGACCGTCAGCCCCATGGGGACCAGCAGCCGCGCCAAGTAGGTCGCCGTGGCCTCGCCCTCGACGTTCGGGTCCGTGGCCAGGATGACCTCGGTGACGGTGCCGTCCGCCAGCCGTGTCATCAGGCCGGCGATGCGCAGGTCGTCCGGGCCGACGCCCGCGATCGGGTTGATGGCCCCGCCGAGCACGTGGTACTTGCCGCGGAACTCCCGCGTGCGCTCGATGGCGACGACGTCCTTGGACTCCTCGACCACGCAGATCGACGCCGGCGAGCGACGGGGGTCACGGCAGATGCGGCACTGCGGCTCCTGCGCGACGTTGCCGCAGATCTCGCAGAACCGGACGCGCAGCTTGACCTCGGTGAGCGCGTCGGACAGCCGTCGCACGTCTGCCGGGTCCGCGGACAGGATGTGGAACGCGATGCGCTGGGCGCTCTTGGGACCGACCCCGGGCAGTCGCCCGAGCTCGTCGATCAGGTCCTGGACCGCGCCTTCGTACACGCCTGCCAGCCTACGGGGTCGAGGGGGCCCCGCCGTCGGACGCCACCAGGTCACCGACCCGGGTCTCGCGGTGGGACAGGGTCACGACGTCCCGTCGTCCAGCTGCTCGTCGATGACCGTGCCGCCGAGCATCTGCGCGACCAGCGGTGCCCCGATCAGGCTCGACGAGGTGATGTCCGGGTCGTCCGGGGACGGGTCGTCCGGGACGCCGGGCGTGCGGCGCGCGGCCGACTCCCGCGCGGCCGCCATGCCGCGCTCGCGTGCGCTCTCGGGCGGCGCGAGGTCCTGCGG
>NZ_CAURTV010000028.1:0-38583 GCF_963527515.1 uncultured Cellulomonas sp.
GCATCGTGGCCGGCGCGGCCCTGCACGGGGTCCCCACCCCCGCGTTCGCGTCCTCCCTGTCCTACTACGACGGGGTCCGCGCCCAGCGGCTGCCCGCCGCCCTGATCCAGGCCCAACGCGACTTCTTCGGCGCCCACACCTACAAGCGCACCGACACCGACGGCACCTTCCACACCCAGTGGACCAGCGACCGCACCGAGCAGACCGCATGAGTCCGGCAGTCGGGTCCACCCTGCCGGCGTCGGTGCGCGTCGACGTCGGCGAGGGCGGCCTCGCGCTCGTGCGGGTGTCGACCCCGTCGGCGTCGGCAGAGGTCTACCTGCAGGGGGCGCACGTCGCCTCCTGGATGCCCGCCGGTCAGCAGCCCGTGCTCTGGATGAGCGCCGAGAGCCGGTACGCCCCCGGGGCGCCGCTGCGGGGCGGGGTGCCGGTCTGCTTCCCCTGGTTCGGCCCCGCACCGACCGGCGACGGCCCGCTGCACGGGTTCGCGCGGACCGCGCAGTGGACCCTGGTCGAGGCTGCCGAACGCGGCGCGGACGTCGTCCTCACCTTCGCGCTGGAAGGTCCGGACCTGTTCGAGGCGCGCTACGAGGTCAGCGTCGGGACCGAGCTCGGACTGCGCTTCGAGGTGTCCAATGTGGGAGCCGTCCCCCTCACCTACGCGGAGGCCTTCCACACGTACCTCGCCGTGTCGGACGTGCAGCAGGCCGCGATCACCGGGCTCGAGCACGCGCCCTTCGTCGACCGGCTGCACCGGGACCGCGCGGAGCCGGCCGCCGGGGAGCCGTTGCGGCTCACGGGAGAGACCGAACGCCTCTACCCGCAGCCGGGTCGGGTCGTCGTGCACGATCCAACCGGCGGCCGTGACCTGGTCGTGGACGCCACCGGGTCCGCCGACACCGTCGTCTGGAACCCGTGGACCGCCAAGTCGGCTTCCATGCCCGACTTCGGCGACGACGAGTGGACCGGCATGGTGTGCGTCGAGACGGGCAACGTGCACGAGCACGCCCTCACCCTCGACGCCGGCTCCTCGCACGCGATGACCACCACGATCTCGGTGGCCACCACGCCTCCGCGTCAGCGGGCGTAGGTACCCGCGGCGACCTCGTCGTAGATCCGGAAGTCCGGACGGAACACGATCTTGCCGATCGGTCCGGCCTCGAGCATGGTCCGCAGGGCGGCGACCACGGCCTCGGCCTGGGCCGCGTCGTCCACCTCGTAGTGGAGCGTGACGACGTGGTCGTCGTCCAGCGGTCGCAGGATCCGGTAGCTGCGCACGCCGAGGGTGGCCCGGTTCGTGCGGTCCTCCTCCCACAGGGCATGGAACGCGTCGTAGTCGACGACGGCGAACTCGATCGAGATGACGGTCATGGCCGCAGCTCCTTCCGACACCTGCCATCTTGGGCGAGATCCCGGTCGACAGCCAGTACCGGGACGGGTAGCCGCCGGGGCGCGAAGGACGCACAGTGGACCCCGAACCGTCCGACAGCCAGGGAGGCCATCGTGCTCGGACCCGGCACACCCCTGCCCGCCGAGCTCGACGCTGCCGCCGACCGGGTGACCGCGGCCCTCGGGCAGCCCGCACGAGTGGGCGTCGCCTTCTCCGGCGGCGTGGACTCCGCCGTGCTCCTCGCGCTCGCCGTGCGGGCGCTCGGCCCCGATCGCACCCTGGCGATCCTGGGCGTCTCCCCCAGCCTCGCCGCCGACGAGCGCACGGCCGCCCATGCCGTGGCAGCGGCGATCGGTGCACCGATCGTCGAGGTGGAGACCCGCGAGGGCGACAACCCTGCCTACCGCGCGAACGGTCCGGACCGGTGCTTCCACTGCAAGGACGAGCTCTTCACCCGGATCTCCGACGAGGTCGCTTCGCGGTACGGCCTCACCGCGGTGGCCTACGGGGAGAACGCGGACGACACCCGCCGGCCCGACCGTCCCGGCTCCGCCGCGGCGACGGACCACCACGTCCTGCGTCCCCTCGCCGACGCAGGCCTGGACAAGGCGACCGTCCGGTCGATCGCCCGCGCGCTCGGGCTGCCGTGCGCCGACAAACCCGCGGCCCCGTGCCTCGCCTCCCGGATCCCGCACTTCGAGGAGGTCACACCCGACAAGCTCCGGCAGATCGACGCCGCCGAGTCCGCGCTGCGCGCCCTCGGCTTCCCGGACTCGCGGGTGCGGCACCACGGCGAGGTCGCGCGGATCGAGCTGCCGCCGGAGGACCTCCCCCGGGCCACCGAGCCGGAGGTCCGCGCGCAGGTCCACCGGGCCGTGCGCGCCGCGGGCTTCCGGTTCGTCGCGCTCGATCTTGGCGGCATCCAGTCCGGCGCGTTCACGCTCCCGCTGGTCGGCGCGCATGCCTGACCACCCCTGGCAGCCCCCCGCGGCGCTGCGGGACGTCGCCGAGCTGGACCACGACCGGGCACACCGCCGCGGGTACCCGGAGGCGGTCTACTGCGAGGCGAAGACCCCCGCGCAGGTCCGTCTGATCGCCGCCGCGGTGCGGGAGCACGGCGGCCCGACGTTGTTCACCCGCGCGGCCCCGGAGCACGCCGACGCCGTGCTCGCCGAGCTGCCCGACGCCCGGTACGACGTCGAGGCCCGCCTGCTGGCCTGGCCGGCCGCGGCGCCGGACCCGACGGGCGGACTCGTCGTCGTGGCCGCCGCGGGCACGTCGGACCTGCCCGTGGCGCGGGAGGCGCTGCTGGTCGCGACCTACCTCGGCCGCGCGTGCGAGCTGGTGGTCGACGTGGGGGTGGCGGGCCTGCACCGCGTGCTCGGCCGGCTGGAGCTCTTGCGTCGCGCCAGGGTCGTCGTGGTCGTCGCCGGGATGGACGGCGCCCTGCCCAGCGTCGTCGCGGGCCTGGTCTCCGCCCCGGTGGTCGCGGTACCGACCTCGGTGGGGTACGGCGCGGCCTTCGAGGGGCTGGCGCCGCTGCTCACCATGCTCACGTCCTGCGCGCCCGGCGTGGCCGTGGTCAACATCGACAACGGGTACGGCGCGGGGCACCTCGCGGCACAGATCGCCGCACCGGTCGACTCCTGACGGACGGTCAGTCCGGGACAGGCGCGCCGGGCACGAGACCGGCGGCGTCCGCGGCGGCGGCCGCACGACCCAGGACGTGCCGCACCGGGGTCCCCGACTCCTGCGCGACGCGTGCGGCGTCCTCGAACTCGGGCGTCGCGGTGACCACGATCCCCTGCCGGTGCCCGAGCTTGATCCGCACCGCCGCACCGTCCACGTCGACCGTGCGCCAGCAGCGGTCCAGCACGGACCTGCGCACCGGCGTCTCCCGCACGCCGAGCGTCGGCACGAGGTCGAACACTCGGGCCCGCAGGCCGGCCGCGGAGTCGTGCGACGCGAGGACGGCGAGCGTGTGCGCCGGCCGACCCTTCTTCATGAGGATCGGCGTGAGCCAGGCGTCCGACGCGCCGGCCTCGATCAGGGTCGCGAGCACGCTCGGCCAGACCCGCGGATCGAGGTCGTCGATGTTGGCCTCGAGGACGACGCAGTCCTCCAGGTCCGCCTCCGTCTCGACGGCCGCGCCGAGGACCACGCGCACCACGTTCGGCCTCCCGGCGGTGTCCCGGGTCCCCGCACCGACCCCCACCGCAGCGACGGTGACGGCCGGCAGGTCCTCGCACGCGGCGCTCAGCGCGGTCACCAGTGCCATCCCGGTCGGGGTGGCCAGCTCCCCCGCACCGCCGGCGACGACGCGCCAGCCGGCGGAGAGCTCCAGCACCGCGGGCACCGGGACCGGGATCTGGCCGTGCGCCGTGCTGATGCTGCCGGAGCCGAGCCCGACCGCACCCGCGGTCACGTGCACCACCCCGAGCTCCCCGAGAGCCGCGCACACCCCGACGACGTCCGCGATCGAGTCCCAGGCCCCGACCTCGTGGAAGTGCACCTCTTCCGGGTCGATCCCATGCGCGCGCGCCTCCGCCTCGGCGAGCCGCCGGAAGACGGTCAGGGCACGCTCGCGGACCGTGTCATCGAGACCCGGCGCCGAGCTGAGCAGGTGGCGGATCTCGGTCCAGAGGCGGTGTGGCTGGTCCGGGGCGACCAGCTCGACGTCGACCTTGGTCGCCCGCATCCCGGCGCGCAGGACCTGGCGGGAGCTGAGCGTGACCGTGCCGGGGATGACCTCGTCGATGGCGCCCTGCAGGGTCTCGAGGGTGGCCCCGGCGTCGACGAGGGCGCCGAGCAGCATGTCGCCGGCGACGCCGTTCCGGGCGTCGATCCAGGCGACGCGTCGCGGGTCGCCGGCCGGTCCCCGCTCGGAGTTGCGCACACGGCACGCTAGCGCGGGAGAGGCCCCTGGGCCTTCACCGGTGCCGCACCCGCGCGGACCGCGGCGGCGCGCTCCGCGACCCGGCGAGCGATGTGGGCGGCGTCGGCACCGACCCCCTGGAGCATCGAGGACGCGAGCGCGTGCTGGAAGACGAGGCCGAGGAAGTACAGGCCGGGCTCCGCGGTGACTCCCCGGTCGTGCTCGGGCTGTCCCGCGCGATCGAACACCGGCAGGTCGATCCAGCTGTGGTCGGGCTCGAAGCCGGTGCACCAGACGACGGTCGACACGTCCAGCGCGCGCCCGTCGGCCACGACGGGCAGCCCCCCGCGCACCTCGGTGGTCCGCGGCACCCGCGTGACCGCGGCCTGGGTCAGGTCGCGTGACCGGACGCGGATCAGGGGTCCGCTGTGCGCCAGGACGTCGGCCCGTGCGCGCCGACCGACCGGTGTGGAGGTGGTCAGCACGTGCCGGAACGCCCAGAACACCAGCCGGTTCAGAGGCCGCACCAGGGGGTTGTCGATCCGCCACGGCAGCTCTCCCGGGTGCCGGCCGGACAGGTAGGTGCGGTGCGTCGCCGCCAGCTCCAGGGCGATGTCCGCTCCCGAGTTGCCCGCGCCGACCACCAGCACGTCGCCCGGGCCGACCTGGTGCGGTCCGCGATAGGTGCTCGCGTCGAGCTGCACGACGTCCGGGCCCAGCTCCGCGGCGAATCCCGGCACCCGCGGCACGCGGTCGAAGCCGGTCGCCACGACGACGTTCTCGGCGTGCAGCACCCCTGCGTCGTGCTCGACCACGTACCGACCCTCGGACCGCGACAGTCGCTGCACCCGCACGCCGGTGCGCACCGGCAGCGTCAGGTCCGCGGCGTACGCCTCCAGATAGTCCGCCAGCTCGTCCTTCGTCGGCAGCGCCCACGGGTCGCCCGGGTACGGGCGGCCGGGGAGCCCGTCGAAGCGGGCCGGGGTGAACAGCCGCAGGGAGTCCCAGCGCGCACGCCAGGAGTCCCCGATCCGTGCGGCGGCGTCGAGGACGACGTGCGGCAGCCCGTGCGCGGACAGCGCCTGGGAGGCGGCCAGGCCGGCCTGCCCGCCGCCGATCACCACGGTCTGCATGCTCTCGACACTCATCTCGCACTCCCTGCTATATTTCGCCCGACAGCACTTCGGACGAATAGGTGGAGAGTAGGTGCGGATGGCTCGGGACGTCAACGGTGCCGCCCGGCCGTACCGCTCCGCCAAGCGGGCGGAGCAGGCCGCCGCCACGCGGTCCGCCGTCGTGCGCGCGGCGCGTCACCTGTTCCTCACCGAGGGGTACGGCGGTACCACCGTCGCCGCCGTCGCCGCCCGGGCGCAGGTGGCGGTGGACACGGTGTACACCGCCGTCGGCCGCAAGCCTGCGCTGCTGCGCGAGGTGGTGGAGACCTCGATCTCGGGCACGGACCACGCGGTACCGGCGGAGCAGCGCGGGTACGTCCGACGGATCCAGGAGGCCACCACCGCCCGGGCCAAGATCGAGATCTACGCCCACGCGGTCGCCGACATCCAGGGTCGGCTGGGGCCGGTGTACCTGGCCCTGCGTGAGGCGGCGGCGACGGACGCGGACTGCCGCGAGCTCTGGGAGATGATCTCCGCGCGGCGCGCGGCGAACATGCGGGACCTCGTCGCCGACCTGCGGAGGACGGGCGAGCTGCGGACCGATCTGGACGACGACGAGATGGCGGACGTCGTCTGGAGCATGAACGGCCCGGAGTACTGGGCGCTGCTCGTGCACGAGCGCGGGTGGTCCACCGAGCGCTTCGCGGCCCGGCTCGCCGACACCTGGATCCGCACGCTCACCACGGCGGGATGACGCCGGCTCCTCGGGGAGCGACGGCGCGGAGAGCCCGGGTGGGCCCGGGCTCCGCATCGAGGGCGAGCGCCGCACGTCGCAGCGTCCGAGCCCCCGGGCCCGACAGGTCCAGCAGCCGCTCGACGGCCGCCCGGAGCTCGGCCACGGATGCCGCGTTGGGGTCGAGCACCTCCCCGACTCCCGTCCGGTCGACGGCCGCCGCACCCGCGAACTGGTCCGTCGAGAACGGCAGCACCAGCATCGGCGTGCCCGTGCCGACCGCCTCGGTGACCGAGTTGTTGCCGCCGTGCGTCACCGCGACGGCGGCCGCGCGCAGCAGGCGGACCTGAGGCAGGTGCTCGCGGACCAGCCAGCGCGCAGGAAGCTCCCCGAGCTGCGCGGCGGGGGTGGACCCGCTGGCGATCGAGGCCCGGACGCCGGCCCCGCGCAGTGCCGCCACCACCCGGTGCAGCACGTCGCCGCGGACCGACAGGAAGCTGCCGAAGCTCACGTACACGAACGGCTCGTCCGACCGCAGCCAGGCGTCGACCTCAGGGTCGTCGGGCTCCGCCCGAAGCGAGCCACCGAGGTACCGGTGGGCCGGCAGCAGGTCGGCGCGGTCCGGGTCCGCGAGCTCCTCGGGGTAGTGGTAGAGGACGAGCGGCCCGTGCTGCGCGAACGCGTCCGCGACGGGGACCACCCCCGGGTCCAGCTGCTCGGCCGCACTGTTCCACTCGGCGGTGAACCCAGCCGCGACCCGGTGGCAGAGCGCTTCGAGCTCCGCCAGCTCGTCGGCACGGGGTGTGAACGCCCGCGGCCAGGCCGGCGGGTGGCCGTACACCTCGGAGCCCACGGGCAGGGCGGTCGGGTGGCCGAGCACCACGTCGGCGTGCGGGACCCCCGCGGCCCCGAGCGCCAACCGTGCGCTGTACGCGAGGTGGTCGACCAGGATCGCGTCGGGACGCACGGTGTCCACGACGTCGAGCGTGGCCCGCCCCTTCTCCACGGGCTGCCACATGAGGTCGACCAGGCGTTCGCGCGCCTGGTACCTCAGCGTCGCCACCATGCCCCGCCGGGTCGCGTCGAAGAACCCCCGCAGCGAGTCCGCCTCGTCGCGCGGCTGCCGCTCGGCGCGGATCACCCCCGGGTTCGATCCGCGGCCGAGCTGCAGGTCGGCACGCTCGTAGCCGAACTCCTCGACGATCCGCGCGGTGGCCGGACCGGAGGCGACGACCACTCGCTCCCCCGCGTCCCGCCACGCCGCGCCGAGCGCCGCGAGCGGGAGCAGGTGGGACGCGTAGTCGGGGCTGATGACCAGGAGCGTCACCGGGTACCGACCAGGGCCGAGCGCGCCGCGAGCTCGTCCGCCGCGACCCGGGCGTAGACGTCGTCCAGCAGGGCCGCCATGCGCCCGATGGTGAAGCTCCGCTCGACCGTCGCGTGCGACCGGTCGGCGCGGCGGTCGTCGGTCTCGGCGAGCGAGGCGTCGAGCGCGGCACCGATCGCCGCCGTCAGCCGGTCGGCGTCCCAGGTGGCAGCCAGGAAGCCCGTGTCACCCTCGTCGACGTAGGTGGCCGGCCCGCCGCCGTTGGGCGCCACCACGAGCACGCCCGACCCCATGGCCTCGAGCAGGGCGATGCCGAACTCCTCCTTGAGGCTCGCGCACACGTAGATGCCGCGCGGCGCGCTCAGGCCAGGCAGGCCGGTGCGCACCGCCGCGACCCAGCGCGCGACGACGTCGTTCGGTCGGTGGCCCGCGAGCAGCAGGCCGGCGGCTGCTCGCCCGTGCGCGGGCACGAGCGAGTCGATGAGGTCCAGCTGCTCGCGCTCGTCCACCGACGGGTGCTCCAGGTCGCCGCCGACGACCAGCAGGTTGGCACGCCGGCTCAGCTCGCCCCCGGCCCACGACCGCACGAGCGTGGCCATCCCCTTGACCCGGTGCAGGCGACCGACGCTCACGATCAGCGGCAGGCCACGGCGGACCACGGGCAGCGTCTCGACGAGCTCACGCAGCTGCGCCAGGGCGGGCGACGGTGCGGACCCGGCGGCATGGGCCTGCGCCTCCGTCAGCGCGCGGTCGACCACCTGCAGGTCCACCCCCTCCGGCACCACGGTGTGGCGTTCGGGGTGCGCGGTCAGGTCGATGCCGACGAGCTCGCGCATGTCGCGCTGCAGCGCCGGCCGCGGGAACAGCACGGTGTGGGACGCGTTGGCCGCGAGCCGCTGCACCAGCCGCACACGGAACCAGAAGTGGTCCACCTCGTCGACGTCGCCGAAGTTCGCACGGGTGAGGCGGCCGGCGAGGTCGAGCGACCGGATGACAGCGTGGGGGTCCGGCGCGACGGTGAAGACGACGGGGATGTCGAGCTCGCGCGCGACGTCGGCCGCGGCGAGGCTGCCCACGTCGGCCATCCGCAGGTGGATCACGTCCACACCACCGGCCGCGTGCAGGAGCCGACGGATGCCTCGGCGGGCGGACACGCGCAGCGACCACGGGTTCGGCGACGACGAGAGGTCCTGCTGCAGCGGGACCCGCCCGTACAGGTGGCCCCCGTCGTGGATCGTGCGCAGGTCCGCCGCCGCCTGGGCCACCGACCCGCGCGACATGGTCAGGACGCGCGTGACCGGCGCCGGCCCGTCGACGCCCGGCGCCACGAGGGCGTCTCCCAGCCGCACGAGCAGGGTCGCGATGCCGCCGTTGTCGCCCGCGCCGGCCGCACTGAGCCGGGCGTCGATGTCGGCGTGCAGGAAGAGCTGGGCGACCGTGAGCCCGTCGCGCGGAGTCTGGCGCTCCGGCGCGCTCTGGGCGGCGATGTCGACGAGCGCGAGCCGGGCGACGTCCGCCAGGTGGTCGTCCTCCACGGTGAGCGCGTCGAGCAGCCCCAGCACGGCGCGGTCGCCGGGGCGGCGCCCCAGGGCCGCCACCGCGGCGGCGCGCACCTGCTCGTCCTGGGCGGCGTCCGCGGCGAGGGCGAGCAGCGGCCGCACCGCGATCACGTGCTGGACCAGGCCCAGCGTCTCGACCACGCGGGCACGTGCAGCCGGCTCGACGACGCCGAGCAGGGCGGTCTCGAGACCGACGGCGACGGCCTCGGGCGCCCCGGCGGACCACTGCTCGAGCGTCCGCTGCGCGAGCATCCCCCCGAAGCTTCCGCCGACGGTCATCGCGATGAGCCGGGCGATCGCCTCGGGCCGTGGCAGCACCGACCCGAGCACCCACGCCGCGTGCTCCCGCACGAACAGCCGGTCGCTGGACAGCTGGCGGACCAGCGCGCGCGCGGCCTCGTCGTCGGCGATCGTGCCGAGCGCGTGCAACGCGCCGATCGCGACCAGCTGGTCGGTGTCGTCGAGCGCGGCGGTCAGCACGCGGATCGTCCGCACGCCGGGGTCCCGGCTGGCCTCGAACGCGAGCTCGTCGGCGAGCCGCATCGCGTCGACGAGCTGGTCCGCCGCGCGCAGCGCGTCGAGCGAGGTCTGGATGCCCACGGTGATCCTCCACGTCTCATGGCGCCACGAGGCGACGGACCTCCTTCGTCCCGAGGGGCGCCGACGGATGCACCGGGCGTCCGAGACTTAGGTCACATTCGGCGGCGAAACCCGGGCCTAGGTTCGAACCAAAAGGCCGAAGCACGTCACGAACGGGGACCCCGTGCGCACCATGACCGCCCTCTGGACCACCTACTCGACCGCGGAGCCGCCGGGACCCGGTGGCGAGGCCAGCCTGGCGCTCCCCGACCTCGGCGCCGTGACGGTGATGGGCGGCGTCTCCGGACGGCTCCTGCTCGGCCTCGGCCTCGTCGTGTGCGTGCTGGGCCTCGGGTTCGGCCTGGTCGCGTTCGTCCAGCTGCGCCGCCTGCCGGTGCACGCGTCGATGCTCGAGATCTCCGAGCTCATCTACTCGACGTGCAAGGCGTACCTGGTCAAGCAGGGCAAGTTCCTGCTCATGCTGTGGGTGTTCATCGCGGCGGTGATCGTCGTCTACTACCGCTTCCTGATCGACTTCCCCTGGGGCAAGGTCTCGATCGTCATCGGGTTCAGCCTGCTCGGGATGGCCGGCTCGTACGCGGTCGCCTGGTTCGGCATCCGGGTGAACACGTTCGCCAACTCGCGCACGTCGTTCGCCGCCCTGCGCGGCACGCCGCTGCAGGTGCACCGGATCCCGCTGAAGTCGGGCATGTCGATCGGCATGGTGCTCATCAGCCTCGAGCTGTTCATGATGCTGGTCATCCTGCTGTTCCTGCCGCGGGAGATCGCCGGCGCGTGCTTCATCGGGTTCGCCATCGGCGAGTCGCTCGGTGCGGCGGCGCTGCGGATCGCGGGCGGCATCTTCACCAAGATCGCCGACATCGGCGCCGACCTGATGAAGATCGCGTTCAAGATCAAGGAGGACGACGCGCGCAACCCCGGCGTCATCGCCGACTGCACGGGCGACAACGCGGGAGACTCCGTCGGCCCCAGCGCCGACGGGTTCGAGACGTACGGCGTCACGGGCGTCGCACTCATCACGTTCGTGCTGCTGGGTGTCCACGACCCGGCGGTCCAGGCCACCCTCCTGGTGTGGATGTTCGTCGTCCGGGCCGTGATGATCATCGCGTCCGCGCTCTCCTACCTGGTCAACGACGCCTGGGTGCGCCACCAGTACCGGGACGCGAAGCGGATGAACTTCGAGACCCCGCTGTCCTCGCTCGTCTGGGTGACCTCCGCCATCTGCGTCGCCGCCACCTACGCGACGACCTACCTCGTGCTCGGCCAGGGGGCGACGGCGTCGCTGTGGTGGGTGTTCGCGACCATCGTGGCCGTCGGCACGCTCGCCGGCGCCGTGATCCCCGAGCTGGTCAAGGCGTTCACGTCGACCGGCAGCCGCCACGTCCGCGAGATCGTCATGAGCTCGCGCGAGGGTGGTCCGTCGCTGAACATCCTGTCCGGCCTGGTCGCCGGCAACTTCTCCGCCTACTGGCTCGGCACCACGATCGTCGGTCTCATGGGCGGCGCGTTCCTGCTGTCCCAGCTGGGCCTCGACACGCTGATGCTGGCGCCCGCGGTGTTCGCGTTCGGCCTGCTCGCCTTCGGGTTCCTGGGCATGGGGCCGGTCACCATCGCGGTCGACTCCTACGGTCCGGTGACGGACAACGCCCAGAGCGTCTACGAGCTCTCGATGATCGAGGAGATCGACGACATCGAGGCCGAGCTCGCGCGGGACCACGGGTTCACGCCCGAGTGGGACACCGCCAAGACCATGCTCGAGGAGAACGACGGCGCCGGGAACACGTTCAAGGCGACCGCCAAGCCGGTGCTCATCGGCACCGCCGTGGTCGGCGCCACGACGATGATCTTCTCGATCATCATGGGCCTGACCGAGGGGCTGACCACCGGGCTGCAGAACCTCTCGCTGCTGCACCCGCCGTTCCTGCTCGGCCTGGTCATGGGTGGTGCCGTGATCTTCTGGTTCACGGGCGCCTCCATCCAGGCCGTGACCACCGGCGCCTACCGGGCCGTCGAGTTCATCCGCACCACCATCCGCCTCGACGGTGCGACGAGGGCCAGCGAGGCCGACTCCCGCCGCGTCGTGGAGATCTGCACCCAGTACGCGCAGCAGGGCATGCTCACGATGTTCCTCGGCGTGTTCTTCTCGACCCTGGCCTTCGCGTTCGTCGAGCCGTACTTCTTCATCGGCTACCTGATCTCGATCGCCGTGTTCGGCCTCTACCAGGCGTTCTTCATGGCCAACGCGGGCGGCGCGTGGGACAACGCGAAGAAGATCGTCGAGATCGACCTGCACGCAAAGGGCACCGCGCTGCACGAGGCCACGATCATCGGTGACACCGTCGGCGACCCGTACAAGGACACGTCCTCGGTGGCGCTCAACCCGGTCATCAAGTTCACCACCCTGTTCGGGCTGCTGGCGGTGGAGCTCTCGGTCAGGCTCACGGCGGACGGCCTGCACACCCTCGTGCTCACGCTCGCGGCCGTGTTCTTCCTCGCGTCGGCCTTCTTCGTGTACCGCTCGTTCTACGGCATGCGGATCCGCTCCACGCTCTCCGACGAGGCGCAGCCGGTCGGCCAGGGCGACGACGGGGACGACGGTGCGGCACCCGTCGTCGAACCGGTGACCGCCGACACCGAGCGCCTCCTGGTCGACGCGAAGGCGGCCGACCGATGAGGATCGCCGTCCGCAACCCCGACGTCCTGGTCGACACCGACGGCCACGTCGCCGGGCACGACGCGGGTGCCACCCTGGTGCGGCGCCTGCTGCGCATCTTCCCCGGGTCCATCCTCGTCGCGCCCGGTCCGCGGCGGGGCGCCGACTTCGACCTGCTCCCGCTCGAGTTCGTGGACCCGGACGACACGATCGTCATCAACATGTCACCGGCCGACACGGTCGGCGTGTGGCGCACGCTGGCGGCCTCGGGCGGTGAGCCGCACGTCATGAACTTCGTCTGGCTGGGCACCTCCCAGTTCGCCCACCCCGTCGAGCGGGCGGCCGTCGCCCTGTCCTGTGCACTGTTCCCCACGTTCGCCAACTCCGAGCGCACCGCGGGCGAGGTGCGCGAGATGGTCAAGCGCTGGACCATCCCGTCGCTGGCCGAGAAGGCCGAGGTCGCCTGGGTGAACCTCGGCATCCGGCTCGACCACGTGCTGGCGCGCAAGGACCCGGACGTGCCGGTCATCCTCTACCCGGCCATCTACCTGTCGGAGCGCAAGCAGCCGCAGCTGTTCCTCGACGTGGTCGAGCGAGTGGCCAAGCGCACGCCGGTGCGCGTGGAGGCCCGCCTGCACGAGTCGCACCTCGCGTCCGAGAAGGCCATGAGGCTCTCGCTGCAGAAGTGGGCCTGGGTCGGTCCGCTGACCGCCACCCGCGAGGACTACTGGGCGGCGCTGGCGCGCACCACGGCCTTCCTGGCGACGGCCACCGACGAGTCGTACGGGCTGGAGTACATCGAGGCGCTCGTCGCCGGTGCGGTCGGCGTCCTGCCCGACCGCCCGTGGGCGCGCGCGATCCTGCCGGAGAGCTACCCGTTCCTCTACCGCACCCCGGCGGAGGCGGAGCAGATGCTCCTGCGCGCCGTCACGGAGCCGGACGCCTGCCGGCGCGAGGCCGACGCCTCCGCTGGGGGCAGCTTCTCGCAGTGGCTGCGCGCGCGGCACGACGACGACCGGTTCGACGCCGCGATCGTCGAGCGCGTGCACGCCTGGTTCGGCGAGTAGGACCTCGCACGCCCGCCGGGGGCGGCGACCTGACCGATCAGGCCAGGTCGTCGGCCCCGATGGGCGCCAGCGCCGCTCGGGCGGCGGAGAGGTCCGCGGCCAACGCGTTCGCGTCCTTGGCCGACCGCGTGTTCCCGAGGGCGCCGGCCAGGTACCGCGCACGGTCGTTCTCGCCGGGCAGCACGTCGATCAGCGTGTTGGTGTCCGGCGCCGCCAGGCACCGCAGCGTCTGCTCCGGGTAGCGACCGAACAGCGACCAGGTCCAGCCCAGGTCGGCGTACCGACCGTTGCGGAGCGCGTGGGACCACACCCGGGCCCGCTCCTGCCACTCCTGCGCCGCCAGGCGCGGACTCTCCTCGGCGAGGTAGGCGTACTCCTCGACGCCGTCGAGCCGCTGCACCGCCTCGCGCAGCTCGGCCCGCTCGGCATGCACGATGCCGAGCAGCGCGTCCTCGCGCTCCGGGTGCGCGAGGATCGTGACGCGCACACCGAGGTCGAGCACGCGGTGGCGGGCCGTGTCGTCGCGGATCGCGTCCACCGTCTCGACGGCGACCTGTCGGACCAGCGCACCGAGGACGGACGCGGGCGATCCGGCGGGGACGAGCCCCGGCAGCCCCAGACGCACCCGGTCGATGTGGTGCGCCACGCGGGCGGCGAGCGCCTCGTGGAAGAGCCGGTCGGCGACCTCGAGCAGCACGGGCTTCAGTGCGGCCGGCAGGGCGAGCGGACGGGCGGAGGGACCGGTCAGCAGCAGACCGCCGGAGACGTGCAGGCTCATACGCCCATCGTGCCCGGGGCGGACGGCTGCGCCCTGGGACCACCGGCCCAGTCGCGGCATCGCCGGGCGGTACGGCCGCACTAGGGTGGGCCGCAGATCTGCAATCCGGTGAGGGAGGGTCCGTGGCGCGGTTGACCAGTGCCGACGTCGCGCGCGAGAGCGGTGTCTCCCGGACGACCGTCAGCTACGTGCTGAACGGCAAAGCGGGGGTCGCCATCCCCGAGGCCACCCGTCAGCGGGTGCGCGACGCGGCCGCCCGCCTGGGCTACACCCCGTCGGCCGCCGCCCGGGCGCTGCGCTCGGGCCGCAGCGACCTGGTGCTCTGCGTCCTGCCCGACTGGACCATCGGCCCCGTCATCGACACCCTGCTGGACCACCTCACCACCGAGCTCGCCGACCGCGGCCTGTCGCTCCTGGTCCACCACGACCGGGGTCCGCGCCCCCTGGCCGAGCTGTGGCGGGCAGTCACACCCCGCGCCGTCCTCGGGCTCGCGCCGTTCGCCGAGTCGGACGAGCGCGCGATGCGTCAGGCCGGGATCCAGGTGGTGGGCAGCACGCTCGACGAGAGCACGGAGCACCCGGGGACGTTCTCGGTCCCGCAGACCGCGATCGGGCGGCTCCAGGTCGAGCACCTCGCCAGCCGCGGCCACCGGCACCTGGCGTACGCCGCTCCCAGCGACGACAGGCTGGCCGCGTTCGCCGACCGGCGGCTCGCCGGGGTGGTGCAGGAGTGCGCGCGGCTCGGGCTGCCCGCTCCGCGGGTGGAGGCGCTCGCGCTCGACGTGCCGTCCGCAGCACAGGCCGTGCGCGCCTGGCGGTCCGGCGCGGAACCGGTGACCGCCGTCGCGGCCTACAACGACGAGGTCGCGCTCGCGGTGCTCGCCGGCCTGCGCGCCGAGGGTCTGCGCACCCCGCAGGACGTCGCCGTCATCGGGGTCGACGACATCCCGGCCGCGCGCCTCGCCGCGCCGGCCCTGACCACCGTGTGGCAGGCCATCGACGCGCAGGCCAGCTACCTCGCGGCCGCCGTCCTGGCCGCGCTGGACGAGCAGGACCTGCCTCCGGCGCAGCCGAGCGACGTCATCCACGTGGTCGCGCGCGACTCGACCTGACGACACCTGACGACCGCACCCGTGGGCGCCGACGCCGACGGCCCGGCAGCGCGGGTGCGCCACCGGGCCGTCGTCCGTCCTGGTGCTACTGGAACGTGAACCAGTTGATGTTGACGTAGTCGGCCGGCTGCCCGGACTCGAACGTCAGGTACACCGTGTGCGTGCCTGTCGTGCCCTGGATGTTCGCCGGCACGGTCCGCCAGATCTGCCAGCCGCCCGTGTTGCTGAGGGCGAAGCTGCCGATCGACGGGCCCGTGAGGCTGTCCAGCCGCACGGTCACCAGCCCGCTGATGCCGTCGGCCGCACCCGAGGCCACCCGTGCGCTGAACGTCGACCGCGGCGTGCTGCCGAAGTTGACGTTGTCGAAGCGCAGGTGGTCACCGTTCGCGATCCAGCCGACGTCCTGGCCGCCGTCGACGTCCTGCGTCGTCTCCTTGGCCACCCCGGCCATGCCGTTGTACGCCTCGGCCTGGATGCGGGACGTGGCGTCGACGCCCGTCGAGGTGGGCAGGGTGGTCACCGTGACCGGTCCGCTGGCTGCGGACCGGTTCCCGGCCGCGTCGTACGCCCGCACCGTGAAGCTGTAGGTGCTGGACGCCGCCAGACCGGTGACCGTGAAGGTCCGGCTGCCGGTCGAGCCGACCACCGTGCCGCCGCGCAGGACCTCGTACCCGGTGACGCCGACGGTGTCGGTCGACGCGTTCCAGGCGAGGGTCGTCGCGGAGGACGTCGTGCCCGACGCCGCGAGGCCGGTGGGGACGGACGGCGCCGTGGTGTCGCCTCCGCCGCCCGGCGTGGTGACGGACACCGCGCCGCTGCTGGCCGAGCGGTTGCCCGCACCGTCCAGCGCACGGACCGTGAACGAGTACGTCGACGCGGGCGACAGCCCGGACGCCGCGTACGTGGTGCCCGACGCGGTGCCGACGACGGTGCCGCCCCGCAGCACCTCGTACCCGCTGACCCCGCTGCCCCCGGCGTTGTCGGTGGACGCCGACCAGGACAGGTTCGTGCCGGTCGACGTGGTGCCGGACGCGGTCAGGTTGGCTGGGACCGACGGTGCGGTGGTGTCCACCGGTGCGGTGGTGTTGGAGCTGGCCACCGAGCGGGCGGGGACGTTCAGGGTCACGCCGTTGGAGAACGTGGCCGTGATCGCCGAGCCGCTCATGTTCGCCGCCTGGTAGGTGCGGACCCCGTTCTTGACGAACACCGCGTGCAGCGGGGTGTTCGCCGTCACGGACCGGTCCACCGTGCCGAGGCCGGCGAGGCTCTTGAGCCAGTAGAACGTGTGCGCCTTCGACTCCCCCTCCTCGACGGTGTACGACCCGGCCTGCGAGCGGAACTGGGACAGCGCCGTGGGGGCGTCGGCCAGGGCCTGGAACTCCCAGATGATGTCCTGCCACACCGTGGCGGGACCGCCGTTGTTGCGTTCGAGCTCGGCGATGTTGCGGCCGATGTATGCCGGGTTGTAGCCCAGGTACAGGTGCCCCGCGGTGCTGGGCAGCAGGTTGATGCCCTGGATCATCTCGGGCTCGGCGCTGAACCACGTGGAGTACGAGCCGCCGTCGCCCCAGACCATGCCGACCGTGGAGTGCCCGAACGCTGCCGGGAACGCCTCGTCGTCGGTGTCGAACCAGTAGTTCTCGATGGCCGACGCCTGCGTGGTGTACAGGAAGATGCCGAGGTCACGGACGGTCGTGTTGCCCGTCGCCTGGCCCCACTGGATCAGGCCGGAGGCGAAGTTCATGCCCTCCGAGGACGACTCCTGGTTGTTGCCGGCGCCGAACGCCCCGTGCCCTGCGGCCCAGTCGTGGCCGGCGTAGATGTCGAAGTCGCGCAGGAACGGGAAGCGTGTGTCCGTGCGGTCCCAGTTCGCCGCGTCCTTGATCACCGTGTTGACCATGCCGCCGTACGCGGAGGTCGCCGCCCAGGCCGGGTCGAACTGCGCCACGGTGGCCGCCCCCACGACGTAGTAGCCGTAGTGGAAGTGGTGGTCGTTGAGGTCGGTGTCCGAGCCGTACGAGGCCGGGTAGCCGATGAGGGTTCCCCAGGGCTGGTTGTACCAGAACGACCTGGTCGTCTCCCCCGGCGAGGCCGTCATCCAGTCGGTCAGCCGCGTCTTCATCGAGCTGACCAGCCGGTCGCGTGCCGAGGTGTTGCCCGTGGCGTTGGCCATGTGGGCCACCTGCGAGATCCGACCGAACGCCTTGCCGGTCCAGTACGTGTCCTCGCCGAATCCCGCGAACGGGTCACCGGTGGCCACCTGCTCGATGTAGCCGTTGAGCTGGTTGGCGTCCGCCGAGCCCGCCGGGAAGCCGGTGTTGGCCAGCTGCGGGAGCACGCCGTTGAACGTCGACACGGTCTGGAACTGCGAGCTGCCGACCACGACGCGCATCGGGCCGCGCGGCGAGGTGTAGGAGTAGCTGCTGAGCGTCGCGCCGGTGAGGTTGTCCCGCTGGTGCGGGTACAGGGCGTAGACGGTGCCGGTGCCGGTGCCGGTGCCCTGGCGCGCGGTGGTGGTGAAGGCGTAGGTCGCGGTCATCTTCGCCGTGGCCTCGTTGTACGCCCAGGAGACCTTGGTGCCGGTGACGTGGTTGTGCGCGTACGGCGCGTAGGCGTTCAGCGCGGCGAGCCGGTCGGCGTTGCTGCTCCCGGGGCCGGTGGGCAGGACCGCGACGGAGAAGAAGGTGCCGCCGTTGAGCGCCGAGCTGATGGTGTTCCCGGAGACGTTCCAGGTGGAGCTGGTCGGCGCGTACGCGGCGTAGTCGTGGCCGTTGATCGTGTAGCCGATCTTGTCGTACACGTTGGACCAGACGGTCGGCGCCGCGGCGCCCGTGAGCGTGGCGTTGCCGCCGCCGGTCTTCGTCGCGTAGACGAAGGGCAGGCCGTGGCCGAACGTGGTCCGCAGGCTGCTGCTGTCGTTGGTCCAGAGCTCGCTGACGGTCCAGTCCGAGTAGCCGTCGACCTTGCCGTCGGCGTCCAGGCCGGCGAGCCCGAGGCGGAAGTCCTCGGCGTAGTTGTAGTGGTACTCCCCCACGCCTGTAGCGGTCCCGGAGATGCTCGCGGTCGTCGGGTAGCTCACGCCGAGCCCGTTGGTGTACGCGTGGAACGACAGCGGGTGTGCCATGAGGTTCTCGGAGATCGAGGCGCAGTTGAACTTGCGCCACAGCAGCGAGGTCCACCAGTCGTTGGTGGGGATGGCGCCCGCCGGGAAGTTCGACGTCACGTGCGCCCGGGGGTTGGTGATCGGGGTGTTGTTGCACTCCGTGGGCACCGCGCCGCCGGTCGGCGTGCCTTCGGCGTAGCTGCCTGCGCCGACGGTCACCGCCTCGGCGCGTGCGGGGAGCAGGATCGCCTGCACCAGGTACGCCAGCATGGCGGCGACGGCCACCATGGCGACGAGCCGGCGTCCATCGAGGGTGGGACGGGACACGTGCGGTCGTACGTGAGCAGACATCCTGCGGTTCTCCGATCAGGTGCGGCCCACCCACCGACCGGAGGTCGGCGCGCGGCCGGAGGGCGCGATGGCGCTGCCGTCCCGAGACGGCAGCGGTGAGCGAGCGGGCCGGCCGGACGTGCGCAGCGCTGCGCTCGACCTGTCGGTCCTGACCGACCTGCGTCGGCCGGGCGGTGCGTGCGGGGCGTGCCCCGGGTGGAGCCGGCCGCGGATTTCGGGGTCCGCCTGCCGTTCGGATGGACCACGGACCACTCGTGCGAGGCGTCTCGCCGATGAGGCGCCTGCTGAGTGACTCGTGTCACTACGGTGTGTGCCCCAAGAGTCGGACGCCGCGGCAACAAAGTCAAGCGCTCGTAGGACTGAATTCGTGCGCCCGGCGCAGCGCGACGCCCGCCCCCCGAACGGGAGCGGGCGTCGCGAGCGCCTGTTCCGTCAGCCCCCGGACCGGGACTGCGCGGACGCGATGAAGGCGAGCATCGCGGACCGCGAGCTGCCGTCGTCGATGGCGACGTCCGGCAGGCTCGCCGCCTCCTGCCAGGCGGCCGCGGCATCGTCCGCCCCGGCCAGGGCGCGGTACATCAGCAGGTACCCGCCGAACTGCACGCCGTAGCCGCCCGGGGTCGCCTCCTCGACCGACGCCCGGATCCGCTGCGGGTCCACCCCGTCGGCCAGAGCGGCCTGCACCGGCCCCATCGGGATCAGCTGGATGCCCAGGATGGCGCTCGGCTCGGGGCTGAACCAGGTGGCGTAGTCACGCTTGCCCCCCCAGTTGAGGGAGACCATCGTGTGCTCGAAGCCCTCGAACTGCTCGAGGTCGGGCGCCGTCCAGTAGGTGCGCGCCGTCAGCGCCTCGGTCGAGGCCAACCAGGAGGCTTCCGCCTCCAGGTCCGGCTGGCCGGAGGCCTGCGCCCACAGACCGAGGCCGTTCCAGGCGGTGACCGCCTCGGACGACGACTCCTGGTTGTTCCCGTCGGCGAACGGCGAGGTGCCCGACGCCCACGAGTGGCCGGCGTAGGGGTCGAACGACCGCAGCTGTGGCAGCTCCTCCGACGGCGTCGCCGCCGCGATGTCCTGCGCCAGCAGGTTCATCACCGGCGCCACCTCGGCCGCGAGGGAGGGGTCGTCCTGCGCGAGCAGTCCCGCCGCCGCGAGGATGTAGCCGTAGTGGAAGTGGTGGTCGTTGAGCTCGTCCGACCCGAAGGACGGCGTGAGCCCGATGGCGGAGCGGGCGCTCTCGTCGTAGACCACGCACCGGGCGTCGCGGCGGGTGCACCCGTCCGGCTCGGCCCACTCGGTGAGCGCCGCGACCGTGGTCGCCCGCAGGTCAGCCACCACGTCCGGCGCCTCCAGCTGCTCGCCGAGCACCACCAGGGAGGCCGCGCGGTTCAGCGCCTTGCCACCGAAGTAGGTGTCGGAGGGGAAGGCCGGGGTGGCCGCGACGTCGGCGGTCAGCGCGTCGAGGACAGCCGCCCGCTGGTCGTCCGTGATCTGCTCCAGGTCGAGCTCCCGGCTGGCCCGCAGGGCGGGCGCGAACGACGTCAGCTGCGACCCGGCGCAGAGCTCCAGGTCGCCGTAGACGCTCGGGTAGGTGCCCAGCCCGCAGCCCGGCCGCTCCGGCTGCTCACCGGTCCGGTGGTGCGGCATGAGCACGTGTGCCGTCGCCGACCCCCCGGCCGTGCGGTAGGTGAGCGTGGTCCGGGCCACGGTGTCGTCCACGCCGTAGCCCACGTCGACCCCGGTGACGGGGTCGGCGGCCGCGGCCCGCAGGGTCGCCGCGGCCTTCGCCGTCGCGTCGGGAGGCAGCGCGTACCAGGACGCGCTCTCGCCGGCGCTCAGCGTCGTCGACCCGCCGCCGGTCGTCCCCCCGACGAGCCCCCACTGCGAGGTCCCGGCGTCCGCGGTGGCCGCGCCGTCGTCGCCCGGCGTGAAGGAGCCACCGGCCACCGTCGAGCTGACGGTCACGTCCTGCACGGCCGTGAGGCTGACGAACGGCGATCCGGCCGCCACGACGACCGTGCCGAGCACCGCGCCTGACGCGTCGAGCAGATCGATCGTCACGCTCACCGGGTCCGCGGCACTGATCTGGGCGGACGCGGCTCCGGCGTCCACGGTCACGGCGGGGACGTGCGGCGCGATGATCACCTTGGCGTCCACGGACGGCGCCGGCAGCCCGAGCGTGAAGCCCGTGTCCGTGAGCCCGAACGAGAGCGGCTCGGCGAACACCGGCTGGGGCTGCTCGCCGAACACCAGCCCGCTGTACCAGCGGTTGGTGGGCGGGACCACGCCGGGCGCGAGGCGCACCGGGTCGAGCTTGGCCACCGCCTCGCCGGGCACCGCGGCGACCAGCGCCGCCGTGTCGACCTCCGGCGGCGTGGCGTCGGGCGGCCCGCTGACGTCACCCGCGGGGGCGGAGCCGGTCCCGTTGCCGGCACCGCCGTCGGGGCCCGGGTCGCCGTCCGCCCAGGGGGCGACCGCCACGAGCACCGCAGCGAGCGCCACCACGACGGCCGCAGCCACACCGAGGACCCACCACCTCTGTCGTGACGTGGGCGGCGGTCGCACCTCGGTCAGGGGTCCTGTGGTTCGCGTCGTCATCCGAAGAGCCCTCCCAGGTAGTCCTTCACCGAGTTCGCGGTCCGGGTCACGACCCCGTCGTTGTCCAGCTGCAGCTCGGCCGTGACCGGCGTGCCGGCGGACACCAGCCCGTTCTGCGCGCCGTCCTCGAGCGAGTCGCCCGTGAGGATCAGCACCGCCTGGGCCGCGCCGGCGACGGTCTCGACCTTGACCTCCGAGACGTGCACCGTGACGGTGCGCTGGTTCGGCAGCACGACGGTGGCGGTGGCGTCGTCCGCCACCCGTGCGTACTCCTTCGGGGTGAGCGTGTACTCGGCCTGCACGTACAAGGTGTCGGCCCGCTGCACGGTGGCCAGCTGCGTGGCCGACTGGACGAAGGTGCCGCGCTCGGAGGCGATCTCCGTGACGACCCCGTCGCCCGTGGCGAGCACCACGAGGCGTCCGTCGGCGTCGATCTGCGTCGCCTCCGTGGACGTGCGGGCGAAGCCGTTCTTCACGTCGTACTGGAGGGTCGCGGAGTCGATGACGAACAGCGGGTCCCCCGTGCTCACGTCGTCGCCGACGTCGACGAGCTGGTCGACGACCAGGCCGGCGTAGGGCGTCCCGACGCCGTAGGTCTTGGCGAGGATCTGCGCGGAGTCGCTCACGGCGACGCCCCGGGTCTCGTTGAGGTGGTAGGTGGCCATGGCGGCCAGGACCAGCACGAGGATCGTGCCGGCGAGGAGTCGAAGACGGATCGCCCAGGTCATGCTGCACCTCCGGTAGCTGCGGTGGCCAGGACGGGGGCGACGTCGGCGCGCGGGGCGCGCGCCACCTTCGCGGCGGCCCGGGCGCGGTGCCCCTCCCGCCACGCGGTGATGACGAAGCCGCCGAGGATGACGGTGTTCGTGGCGTTCCAGGCCACGGCGAGGCTCGGGTAGCCGTTGCTCAGGTCCTTCCACACGCCGACCACCGTCGTGACGAGAAGGAGCTGGAAGAACAGCACCTGCGGCATCATGAAGGCGAACGGCGACCGGTAGGCCCCCTTCTGCCCGGTCACGTGCCACTTCTGGTCACGCCGCAGCACCGCGTTGACCAGCGCGCGCGTGTAGATCGGGAAGGACACGGCGGCGAGCAGGAGCACCTGCCACCGGAACGAGCCGAGCGTGTAGAACGCCACGAGGATCTGCATCACGTAGAAGCCCGCGTAGTAGAGGACCCACGTCAGCGGGGTGATGGTGAGGTTCATCGGCGTGAGGTTGAAGTAGATCTGCAGCGGGGGGACCAGGATCAGGAGCAGGGGCGCGATGCCGGTGAGGTAGTGCGTCGAGGTCACCAGGTACTGCAGCCGTTGGTCCATGGTCAGCGTCCGCCTGGGCGACAGCGGGTTGTGGGTGAGCATGATCTCGAAGCCACCCGTCGCCCAGCGCAGCTGCTGCTTGGTGTAGGCCTCGACGGTCTCCGGGGTGTCTCCCACGGCGAGCTCGGTCGGGATGTAGACCGTCCGCCAGCCCTTCTCGTGCAGCATCAGCGACGTCCACACGTCCTCCGACTTGGAGTCGGAGTAGATGCCCCCGATCGAGTCCGCGGCCGCCCGCCGGTAGATGACGTTGGTCCCCACCGAGAACGCCGCGTTGAACCGGTTCCGGCCCGGCTGGATGAACCGGTAGAACACCGACTGCATGTAGCCGGCGCCCTTGGAGATGACGGTGTCGAGGTTGCCGTACACCTGCGGCGTCTGCACGAACGCGACGTCGTCGGTGGCGAAGAACGGCACCGTCTCGTGCAGGAACTGCGGCAGGGGCACGAAGTCGGCGTCGAAGATGACGAAGAAGTCACCCTTGGCCAGCGTCAGCGCGTGGTTGACGTTCCCGGCCTTGGCGCCGTTGCTGGACAGGCGCCGGACGTAGCGTGCGCCGAGCTCCGCGGCCAGGTCGCGGACGTCGTCGGACCGCCCGTCGTCGAGCACCCAGGTGTTGTGCCGGCCCTGCATCTCCAGCGCGGCGGACACCGTGCGTCGGATGGTGCCCAGGTCCTCGCCGTACGTCGTGATGAAGACGTCGACGTCGATCGGCCACTCCTGCAGGTACATGCGCCAGGCGCGAGGGTCCTTCTCGGTGCCGTCGCGGATGATCTCGGCCAGGTCGTAGAGCCGGTCCTGCGCATGGTGGAACGCGAATCCGCGCGGGTCGTGCCCGCTGGACAGCACGGTCCACATGGCCAGCAGGGCGTGGCCGACGAGGACCGACTCCGCGACGAGCACCAGCGTGTACGGGAGCCAGTCCCCGCGGTTGCCCGGGTTGAGCAGGAACACCGCGTAGATGATCACCCCGCTGCAGGCCAGCAGGACCAGCAGCATGAGCGACGGGCTCTGGGCCGGCGCGTTCTCGCCGGCTCGGGTGGGCTTGATCGTGATCTGCTCGGATCGGCGTGGTTCCATCAGCAGCTTGTCGAACGTGGTCGCCACTTGTCGCACCCTTCGGTCGTCCGCTCGGACGGCCGGGTGGGCATACGGGCCCACCTGACCGGTGTGACGGCGACGCTGGCGCCAGGAACACAGAAGGCGACGACCGCCGAGCCCCGGGAGGACCGGGTCTCGACAGGCGCCGCCGCCTTTCGTGATGCGCAGGACGCTACGGAGTGTGGGTCGTTCTGTCCAGATATGGCCCGGTGCTCCATGTCACAGGATGAGATCGCGTCCCACGAGATGACATCCGCCCGTTCACGTGAGATAGCTCTCCGCGGTGCGAGGTGGCGCGCCCGACCTCACCCTCGGCTGACAGCGCTCGCCAAGGCTCCTCCCAGGGAGCGGTCGTACGGTGCCCCTCACCAGCAGGCTCACCCCGGGAGGAACCATGGCCACCGAGTCGTCCCCCACCGTCCCGCCCAGCGTTCCCGGGCCACCCCCGGGCCCGGTGACGCCCACCCCGCCGCGTCCGGCCGAGCCGTCGGCACCGGTCGGGTGGGTGATCGCGGCGATGATCCTCTTCTGGCCCACGGGCATCCCGGCCCTGCTCGCCTCCCACCGTGCGGCGCGGGCGATCGGAGCCGCCGACACCGACGTGGCGCTCCGGGAGTCGGCGAACGCCCGCCGCTGGGGAGTCATCAGCGTGTGCGTGGGGGCAGGCCTGATCGTCCTGTCGGTCCTCGCGTCGATCGCCTGGATCCTGCTCGCGGCGGTCGCCCTGCGCGACGGCATCGACGACGGCGGGTGGCAGCGCGGCCCGGGCTGGTCGCACGAGATGCCACGCGAGTGGGACCGACCGGGCCTGCCCGAGGAGGGCGGCCGCTAGATAGTCTCGCCTGGACCCTCGGACCAGGAGACGCCATGACCCGACGACGCGTGCACACCGAGAACGCACCGGCCGCGCTCGGCCCGTACAGCCAGGCGATCGTCGCGGGCGGGCTCGTCTTCTGCTCGGGCACTGCCGGGATCGACCCCGCCACCGGTGCGATCCCCGACGGGATCGAGGCCCAGACCGACCTGGCGCTGCGCAACCTCGCGGCGACGCTCGAGGCGGCGGGCTCGTCGATGGACCACCTGGTCAAGACGACGATCTTCTACGCGGACGTGGACGACTTCGCCACGTTGAACGCCGTCTACGCACGGCACATGCCAACCCCGCCGCCGGCTCGCTCGGCTCCCGCCAACATCCGCCTGCCCCGCGGCCTGCTGGTCTCGATCGACGCCATCGCCACGCTCGGCGACGACTGAGGGGCCGTCGACCGACAGCCCGCGTCAGCCCGTCCGCCGGGACAGGGCCAGGTACCGCCCGTCGGCCGGCCGCACCATGATGGCGGCAGGAGGCCAACGTGGACGTGCACCTCATCACCGGCGACGGCGTCCACGAGCGCGCCGTCGCGGACCTGCCCGCCCTGCTCGCGTCGGGCGAGGGCATCGTGTGGGTCGACGTGCCGACGTGGGACGCGCAGGCCGCGGACGTGCTCACCCGGGTGTTCGGCCTCCATCCGCTGGCGGTGCACGACTGCGAGGTGCGCAACCGGCTGCCGAAGGTGCACGCCTACCCGGACTCGCTGTTCCTCGTCCTGCACGCGCCCGAGCGGGGCGAGGGTGGCCACGTCCACCACGTGGAGCTCGACCGCGTGATCGGGCCCGGCTACCTGGTCACCGTGCACGGCCCCGTCAACCCCGCGGTCCCGCTCGAGGTGGCGCTGCGGGACACCCGTGAGGTGCTTGAGCGGATCCGGGCGGGCAGGCTGCGCCCCCGGACGTCGTTCGACGTGTCCCACGCCATCGTCTCGACGCTCACCCGCCGGATGGAGAAGTTCGTCGAGGAGCTCACGGCCGACGTGTGGGAGCTCGAGCGGCGCGTCACGGCGGGCGCGTACGACGACCCGGAGACGTTCCTCGACGAGACGTTCCGCACCCGCCACGGCCTTCTGGCCGTGCGGACGATCGCCGCGCAGACCGCCGAGATCTACCGGCGGGTGACGGGGCTGCAGCGCGCAGTGCCCGAACCCAGCCGGCACCTCGTCGGCGACCTCGTCGACCAGTTCGACCGGATCGCGGGCCTGGCGACCGAGGAGAAGGACTACCTGCAGGGCGTCATCGAGTTCTACCGCGCCCGCACCGAGACCAAGATGACCATCGCCGCCGAGCGTCTCGCCGTGATCGCCGTGGTCACCCTGCCCATCACGGCGCTGGCCTCGGTGCTCGGGATGAACCTGATCGTCAGCGACCGCACCTCACCCCTGCCCCTCGCCGCCGCCATCACGGTGATGATCGCCATGTCGAGCGGTCTGCTGTGGTGGGCCAAGCGCCAGGGCTGGTGGTGAGCGCCTGACGTGTTCGCGTCACCCGGACGGAGTACCGTGCCCGTCGCACCGCAACCCGGTGCAGAACCGACAGCACGGGAGGACTCCGGCATGGGAATCACCATCCTGCAGCGGGCCAGCGTGAGGGCAGGTGCGGTGGCGACGGCCGCGGTGCTCGCTCTCGGACTCGCCACACCGGCACAGGCCGGCAACGGCCACGGCGGACCGAGGGAGTACCAGCTCACCGTCATGGGCACCACGGACCTGCACGGCAACGTCCTGAACTGGGACTACTTCAGGAACGCCGAGTACGACGACAGCGCGCACAACGACGTGGGACTGGCCAAGGTCTCGACGCTGGTGAACCAGGTGCGCGCGGACCGAGGGGACCGCAACACCCTCCTCATCGACGCGGGCGACACCATCCAGGGCACCTCGCTGGCGTACTACTACGCCAAGATCCAGCCGATCTCGGGGACGGTCGAGCACCCGATGGCGACCGCCATGAACGCCATCGGCTACGACGCGGCTGCGCTCGGCAACCACGAGTTCAACTACGGCATCCCCTACCTGCGCACCTTCGAGAAGCAGGTCGACTTCCCGCTGCTCGCGGCCAATGCCACGTTCGACAAGAACGGTCGCGCGGCCTTCACGCCGTACGTCATCAAGACGGTCCGGCCCCCGCACGGCAAGCCGGTCAAGGTCGGCATCCTCGGGCTGACCAACCCCGGGATCGCGATCTGGGACAAGGCGAACGTCGAGGGCCAGATGAGCTTCGGCGGCCTGGTCGAGCAGGCCGCGAGGTACGTGCCCGAGATGAAGCGACGCGGTGCCGACGTGGTCGTCGTCGCCGCACACTCCGGCGCCGACACCTCGTCCTCCTACGGTGACGCGCTGCCCTTCCCCGAGAACGCCGCGACGCTCGTGGCCGAGCAGGTGCCCGGGATCGACGCGATCCTCGTCGGGCACGCCCACCAGGAGATCGCCGAGCGCGTCGTCACCAACACCGCGACCGGCAGGCCTGTCGTCCTCTCGGAGCCCTTGAGGTGGGGTGAGCGGCTCTCGGTGTTCGACATCGACCTCTCGTTCAGCCGCGGCCGGTGGAGCGTGCAGTCGGTGGACGCCTCGGTGCTCAACTCGAACGCGGTCCCGGAGGATCCCGAGATCGTCAGCCTGCTGCAGGCGAGCCACCAGACGGTCGTCGACTACGTGAACGGCGTCGTCGGCACGTCGACCGAGGCCATGTCGGCGGCGACCGCACGCTACGAGGACACCGCGGTGCTGGACTTCATCAACTACGTCCAGGCAGGAGCGGTCAAGGCCGAGCTCACGGGCGCCGACGCCGACCTGCCCGTGCTCTCGATCGCGGCCCCGTTCAACAAGGACGCGGCGATCCCGCAGGGTGACGTGTCCGTGCGGGACATCGCCGGGCTGTACATCTACGACAACACGCTCCTGGGCATCAGGCTCACGGGCGCGCAGGTCAAGGCGTACCTCGAGAAGTCGGCCGAGTACTTCAAGGCCGCCCCGGCTCCCGGCACGTACCCCGCCGCCAGCCTCACCAACGCCGTGACGCCGACGGCCCCGAACGGCACCCCGGACTACAACTACGACGTCATGGGTGGGCTCGACCAGCCGCTCACCTACGACATCGACCTCGCGCAGCCCGTGGGCAGCCGGATCGTCGGCCTCGCCTACGGCGGGGTCCCCGTGACGGACACGCAGGAGTTCGTCGTCGCGATCAACAACTACCGGCAGTCCGGCGGGGGCAACTTCCCGGGCGTCACGGCGGCGCCGGTCGTCTACAACCGGCAGGTCGAGATCCGCCAGCTGCTCATCGACTGGGTGAGCGCCAACGAGGTGGTGGACCCGAGCGTCTTCTCGGCCACCAACCCCGACTGGCGGCTGACGTCCGGCGGCACCCCGCTGACCGTCACGCCGTAGTGCCTGACGCGGGCGCCGGGACATCCCGGCGCCCGCGTCGTGTCACGGGGTGGCCACCGCCGCCCGGCCGGCCTCCAGCCGGGCGATCGGCACGCGGAACGGCGAGCACGACACGTAGTCGAGCCCCACCTCGTGGAAGAAGTGGATCGACTCCGGGTCTCCCCCGTGCTCTCCGCAGACCCCGATGTGCAGGCCGGGCTTGGTCGACCGGCCGCCCTCGACGCCGGCCCGGACCAGGGACCCGACCCCGTCCGCGTCGAGCGTCTCGAACGGGGAGATGGTGAGCACCCCGTTCTGCAGGTAGTCGGCGAAGAACGCCCGCTCGACGTCGTCCCGAGAGAAGCCCCACGTGGTCTGCGTGAGGTCGTTGGTGCCGAACGAGAAGAAGTCGGCCTCCTCCGCGATGCGGTGCGCGGTCAGAGCCGCCCGCGGCAGCTCGATCATGCAGCCGATCGGCACGTCGAGGGGGACCCCGGACGATGCGCTGACCTCCGCCAGCACGCGCTCCGTCTCCTCCCGCACCAGCTGCAGCTCCCGGACCGAGCCCACCAGCGGCACCATGATCTCCGGCCTCGGGTCCCGCCCCGCCTGGCGCAGCTGGACGGTGGCCTCCGCGATCGCCCTGACCTGCAGCGCGAACAGGCCCGGGAGCGTCAGCCCGAGGCGCACGCCGCGCAGCCCGAGCATCGGGTTCTGCTCGTGCATCCGCTCGACCGCGGCCAGGAGGGCCACGTCCTTCGGGTCGGGCTCCGCGGCGACGGCGACCTTGACCGCCAGCTCCGTGAGGTCGGGCAGGAACTCGTGCAGCGGCGGGTCGATGAGCCGGATGGTCGTCGGCAGCCCGTCCATCGCCTCCAGCAGGCCGGCGAAGTCGTCGCGCTGCAACGGCAGCAGGGCGTCGAGGGCGACCGCACGGTCGTCGTCGTTGTCGGCCAGGATCAGCCGCTCGATGTGCTCCCGACGCTCCCCCAGGAACTGGTGCTCGGTCCGGCACAGGCCCACACCCTCGGCCCCCCGCGCCCGCGCGCGGCGGGCGTCCTCGGCCGTGTCGGCGTTGGTGCGCACCTGCATGCGACGGACGAAGTCGGCGTGCCGCAGGACGCGGTCCACCGCCGAGACCAGGGCACGCGCCTCGGGGTCGGTCGCCGCGGCCAGCCCGGCGTCGAGCCCGTCGGCGACGTAGACCATGACCGGGGAGTCGACCACCGGCACCGACCCGCGGAAGACCTCGCCGGTGGACCCGTCGATCGCGATCGTGTCCCCCGCGTGGAGCACGTGGTCGCGCACGCGCACCTCGCCGCGGGCGACGTCGACCTCGACCTCCTCGGCGCCGACCACCGCGCACGTCCCCATGCCGCGGGCGACGACGGCCGCGTGCGACGTCTTCCCGCCGCGGGCGGTGAGGATGCCGTCGGCGACGATCATCCCCTGCAGGTCGTCCGGGTTGGTCTCGCGGCGGACCAGGATGACGTGGGCACCGGCCTCGGTCCGCTCGAGCGCCTGGGCGTTGTCCAGGACGATCTCGCCCACTGCGGCGCCGGGCGACGCCGCCATGGCCGTCGTCAGCAGGTGCCGGTCGGCGCTCGCGTCGAACTGCGGGAACAGCAGCTGGTTGAGCTTGTCGCCGGGACAGCGCGTGATCGCCTCGTCCATCGTGATGAGGCTCTCGTCCACCAGCTCGGTCGCGATCCGGAACGCCGCCGCCGCGGTGCGCTTGCCCACCCGCGTCTGCAGCAGCCAGAGCTTGCCGCGCTCGATGGTGAACTCGATGTCGCACAGGTCGCGGTAATGGGTCTCGAGGCGTCGCATCGCGTGCCGGAGGGCGTCGTAGGAGACGGGGTCGAGCACCTCCAGCTCCGCGAGCGGCAGCGTGTTGCGGATCCCCGCGACCACGTCCTCGCCCTGGGCGTTCGGCAGGTAGTCGCCGTAGACCCCCGTCTCGCCGGTGGAGGGGTCACGCGTGAAGCAGACCCCCGTCCCGGACGTCTCCCCCAGGTTCCCGAACACCATGCTCACCACGTTGACGGCGGTGCCCAGGTCGTTCGGGATGCGCTCGCGACGACGGTAGAGGCGGGCACGGTCGGTGTTCCACGAGTCCAGGACGGCCTCGATCGCCATGTCGAGCTGCTCGCGCGGGTGCTGGGGGAACTCGCGGCCGGTCTGCTCGACGACGATCTCCTTGAACGTGTGGACCAGGATGTGCAGGTCCTGCGCGGACAGGTCGACGTCGGTCGCGGCGCCCACCGCGGCCTTGCGCTCGTCCAGCGCGGTTGCGAACAGGTCGCCGTCGATGCCCAGGACCGTCTTGCCGAACATCTGGATGAGCCGACGGTAGGAGTCCCACGCGAAGCGCTCGTCACCGGAGAACTCGGTCAGCCCCTTCACGGACGCGTCGTTGAGCCCGATGTTCAGGACGGTCTCCATCATCCCGGGCATCGAGAACTTGGCCCCGGAGCGCACGGAGACCAGGAGCGGCTCGTGGAAGTCGCCGAGGCGTCGGCCGATCACGTCCTCGATCTCGCGCACCGCGAGCGTCACCTCGACCCGCAGCTCGGGCGGGACGTGCCCGTCGCGCATGTAGGCCCGGCACGCCTCGGTGGTGATGGTGAACCCCGGGGGCACGGGCAGGTCGAGCTTGGTCATCTCCGCCAGGTTGGCTCCCTTGCCACCCAGCAGGTCCTTCTTGTCCTTGTCGCCGTCGGCGAACCGGGAGACGTACCTGGTCATGAAAGGCTCCTGTCCACGGCCTGGACGAGGGGAACTCGCCTGCTCCCGAGCATCCAGGCTGCTCGAGAGCGGCTTCAAGGGCTGGGCGTCGTCAAGAACGGCGCATGTTGCTGCGGCGTCAACCTGGGGCAGGCGGGCCCACCGCCTCCCCGCCATGGTGCACAGTGGCGTCATGGCCCAGATCCGGGTGTTCCTGCTGGACGACCACGAGGTGGTGCGCCAGGGGCTGCTGCGCCTCATCGAGGCGGACCCGGACATGACGGTGGTGGGCGAGGCGGCCACCGCGCACGAGGCGCTGGTCCGGGTGCCGCGCGCGGACGCGGACGTCGCGCTCCTCGACGTGCGGCTGCCCGACGGCAACGGCGTCGAGGTCTGCCGCGAGCTGGCGTCCCTGGCGCCCGGCGTCCGGTGCCTCATGCTCACGTCCTACGAGGACGACGACGCCCTGCTGGCCTCGATCACCGCCGGCGCCGCCGGCTACGTGCTCAAGGAGATCCGCGGCCCGCAGCTGCTCGACTCGATCCGGCTGGTGGCCGCCGGCCGGACGCTGCTCGACCCGGCCACCACCGGTCGGGTGCTCGAACGGCTCCGCGAGGCACGGCGGCACGACTCCCGCCTGGACCTGCTCACGCCGCAGGAGAGCGCCGTGCTGGACCTCATCGGCGAGGGTCTGACCAACCGCGAGATCGCGGACCGGATGTTCCTGGCGGAGAAGACGGTCAAGAACTACATCTCCAGCCTGCTGGCCAAGATCGAGGTGCGCGGCAGGACACAGGCTGCCCTCTTCATCGCTGAGCAGCATCGTCTGCACCCCGAGGCCGGCGACGTCAGCGCGCGGGGGCCCCGAGCGGACCCGGGCCCTTCGGACTCAGGCCCAGCAGCAGGCCGGTGAGGCTGACGCCCCAGGCACGGGCGCGGTCCAGCTCGCCGTCCCGCAGCGGACCCTTGATCCCCATCACCCAGAAGCTCTCGGCCTCGGCGGCCACGTCGAAGCCGGCCCGCCGCAGCACGCGCCAGGCGCCCACGGCGGCCGAGCCCGGGACGTGAGGGCTGTGGATCCGGGTGTCGAACGTGGCGGCGTGGACCGCGCGCTCGGGAGGGTCCAGCTCCCGGAGCCACTCGCGCACGCCGATCGTCGGACCGGAGCCGGCCGTTCCCGCCTGCTGCTGCGCGTCGGCGCGGGTGGGCGGCCGGCTCATGCCGAACGCCTGGGTGGGCGCGCCCACCACCAGGAGCTCGAGCTCCGGGGGCAGGTGCCGCGGGGCGGCGCCGACGTCGAGCAGGGCGACGTCGCGCAGCCGCGACCGCATCCCGTCCCAGACCGCCTCGGCCACCCGTCCCGTGTTCCCGAACGACGACTCGTAGACCACCAGAGCGCGCATCGTCCCGACCTCCTCGTGCTCGTCGACCTCGCTCGCACCAGGATGTCGTCGGCGCCGTGGTGCGCCCCAGGGCCGAAGGGCCCTGTTCGCCGCCGACCCGGGGCCAGGCAGACCTATGCTCCGAACATGCGGGCCGACGGAGCGGACACCGAGCACGACGAGCGCCTCGAGGCGCTGATCGACGCCGTGGTCTCGATGTCCGCCGAGCTCGACATCGCCACCGTCCTGGAGCGGCTCGTCGCCGCCGGCTGCCGGCTCACCGGTGCCCGGTACGGCGCGCTCGGGGTGCTGGGCGAGCACGGCGGCCTGCAGGAGTTCGTGTACCGGGGCATCGACCAGCCGACCGCGCGCCTGGTCGGGCACCTGCCGGAGGGACGGGGGGTGCTCGGGCACCTCGTCCGGGACCCGCACACGCTTCGCCTGCACGACCTCACCGAGCACCCCACGTCGGTCGGGTTCCCGGCGCACCACCCTCCGATGCGCACGTTCCTCGGGGTGCCCGTGCTGGCGCGCGGAGCGGTCTTCGGGAACCTCTACCTCACCGAGAAGGCCGACGACGCGGGCGCGAGCGTCGACTTCACCGCCCGCGACGAGCAGGCCGCGGTGGCGCTGGCCGCCGCGGCGGGCGTGGCCCTCGAGCACGCGCGCGCCTACCACCAGGCCCGTGAGCACGAGCGGTGGCTCGAGACCGCGGCCTCGACCACGTCGACGCTGACCAGCGGGCTCGCCCGCGAGGAGGCGGTCGCGACCGTGCTCGTCCGCGTCCGGCGGACCTCGGGCGCGCGGGACTCGACGCTGTACGAGACGGCGGACGACCTCCCGGACGCACTGGCCGCCGACCTGGTCGGACGGTCGCCCGTGGTCCGGGCGCTCCCGGACGGGTCGACGATCGGGCGACCGGGGCCGGTCTGGGCGCTGAGCGTCCCGCTGCACAGCGGCGACCGCTGGGTCGGCGGCCTGGTGATGTGGTGGCCGGGCGGCGACCCGACGTCGGCCCCGCGCGTGGACCTGCCCAGCATCGCCGGGTTCGGCGAGCAGCTCGCTCTGGCGCTCGACGTCGCCGACGCACAGTCCGACCGGGCACGGCTGGCCGTGCTCGAGGAGCGGGAGAGGATCGCGCGCGACCTGCACGACATGGTGATCCAGCGCCTGTTCGCCATCGGGCTGTCGGTGCAGGGGGCCGCGCAGGAGGCGGCACGCCCCGACGTCGCGCGCCGGCTCGAGGCCGCGGTCGACGACCTCGACGAGACGATCAAGGACGTGCGCACGACGATCTTCCGGCTCGGCTCCCGCGGTGGGACCACCGGGACGGGCCTGCGCCACCGGATCGACGCCGAGGTGGTCCACGCGCGCGCGGGCCTCGGCTTCCTGCCCCGGCTGCGCACGGACGGCGTCACGGCGACCGTGCCGGACGAGCTGGCGGAGGACGCCGTGGCGGTGGTCCGCGAGGCCCTGGCGAACGTGGCCCGGCACGCCCGGGCGCACGAGGTGGTGGTCCGGCTCGACGTCGGGAGCCGGCTGACGGTCGAGGTGCAGGACGACGGTGCGGGGGTCCCTGCCGACGTACCGGTGCGCAGCGGTCTGGCCAACCTCGAGGAACGCGCCATGCGCCGGGGCGGGACCCTGGACGTCGCCGCGGTCCCGGACGGCGGCACCTACCTGCGCTGGTCCGTGCCCCTGCCCTGACGGGACCATCGGCCCTGACCGGTCCGACGAGTGCGGTCCGACGCTGGAGCTGCGCGGGCAACCGTGCCCGACGCGGTCGAGGTGAGGAGTCACCATGAGAGCGCTCGTGTTCCACGCTCCGGGATCCATCGCGTGGGAGGAGGTCCCGGACGCCCGCCTGGTCGAGCCGACCGACGCGGTCGTCCGGGTGGACACCACGACGATCTGCGGGACCGACCTGCACATCCTGCACGGTGACGTGCCGACCGTCGCGGCCGGACGCATCCTCGGTCACGAGGGCGTCGGCACCGTGGTGGAGGTGGGCGACGGGGTCCGCACCCATGTCCCGGGCGACCGGGTGATCATCGCCTGCATCAGCGGCTGCGGCGTGTGCACGTACTGCCGCGCCCAGCTGCCGTCGCACTGCCTGGCGCCCGAGGGCGCCGCCGGCATCGGCTGGGTGCTGGGCCACCTCATCGACGGCACGCAGGCCGAGCTGGTGCGCGTGCCGTTCGCGGACAGCTCGCTGCACGGCCTGCCGCCCACGGTGCCCGACGAGCTCGGGGTGCTGCTCTCCGACATCCTGCCCACCGGCTTCGAGATCGGCGTGCGCTACGGCAGCGTCCAGCCGGGCGACACGGTCGCGGTGGTCGGCGCCGGACCGGTCGGCCTGGCGACGGTGGCCACCGCCGGGCTGTACGGCGCGGCGCAGATCATCGCCGTCGACCGCGACCCCCACCGGCTCGACGTCGCCCGGGGGCTCGGTGCGACGCACACCGTCGACTCCTCGGCGCCGGACTGGAAGGACCAGGTCCTGGCCACCACGGACGGGGCCGGCGTGGACGTCGCGATCGAGGCCGTCGGCATCCCGGAGACCTTCACCATGTGCACCGAGCTGGTCCGCCCCGGCGGGCACGTCGCGAACGTCGGCGTGCACGGTGGTCCGGTGCCGCTGGCGCTCCAGGACCTGTGGATCAAGAACGTCACGATCACCACGGGACTGGTCAACACGACGACCCTGCCGATGCTGCTGCGCCTGGTCGCGGCGGGGAGGCTCGACGTCGGGGCGTTCGTCACCCACCGGTTCGACCTGGCGGACGTCCTGGACGCCTACCAGACGTTCGGGAGCGCCGCCCAGACGCAGGCGCTCAAGGTCGTGATGACTCGCTGAGCGGGGACACACGAGGGCCCGGCTCCACCGAGCCGGGCCCTCGTGCACGGCGGGTCAGCCGTTGTCGTGGACCACCAGCACCGGGCAGGTGGCCTCGCGGATCACCGCACCGCTGACCGAGCCGAGCAGCATGCCCCGGAACCCGCCGAGGCCCCGCGAGCCGACCACCACGAGCGCCGCACCGCGCGCGAGGCCCGTGAGGGCGTCGACCGGGTCGTCGTCGACGAGGGCGACCTGCACGGTCAGGCCCCCGTTGTCGGCCCGCAGCGACTCCGCCACCACGCGGGCGGCCTTGTGCGTCGGGTCGTTCTCGTCGTCGGTCGCCAGCGGCGGGACGCTGCCCCGGCCGAACGGGTCGGGGATGGTCGGTCGCGCGTGCAGGACCGTCAGCGGACGACCGCGCATCCACGCCTCGCGCGCTGCCACCCGCGCGGCGGCGAGGGACGCCGACGACCCGTCCACGCCCACGACGACGTCGGCATCCGGTAGCACCGGGCGCTCGGGCTCGGTGCGCACCACCGCCACGGGGCAGCGGGCGTGCGCCGCGACGTGCACGCCGGTGGTCCCGGTCCGCTGCCGCCCGTGCCGGCTCTGCGCGCCGACCACGAGCAGCTGCCCCTCGGCGCTGATCTCGCGCAGGCACGGGACGACGGCCCCGTGCAGCACGCGGCTGCGCACCGTCAGGCCAGGGTGCCGCTCGGCGACCTGCGTCTCCTGCTCGGCGAGGTACTCCTTGACCTGGGTGTCGATCTCGGTCATCCCGACCATGGGGTACCAGCTCCAGGCCGTGACCTGCCACGTGTCGTCGACGACGCTGACGAGCAGGACGTCGGCCTGCCGTCGGACCGCCTCCGCCACGCCCCACTCGAGCGTGCGTGCACTGTGCGGTGTGCCGTCCAGGGCGACGACCACCGGTCCGTCGGTACGCATGAGGTGCCTCCTTGCTCCTCGTGCGTGGCCCCGCCGGACGTTCGCCGGCCGCGGCCGCGCTACGTCCAGCCTCGTCGCCCGCGAGCGCGTCGTCCCGGGACCTGGGTCCCTGATCGCCGTGCGGACGCGGGACCTTCGACCCTGGGGCGCCCCCGGCCGTCCGGACGACCGTGGACCTGTCAGAACGTCACATCCGGGTCCCGACGGAGAGACCCCGCACGGAGGAGAGAGCGCCATGGCCACCATCCACCCCGAGGCCCGCACCTCGACCCACCCCGCCGTCCTGGTCGAGGACGACGTGGTCACCTCGCTGACGGGCCGACGCTGGCTCGCCGTCACTCGGCTCGCGACGGGCTTCATCTTCCTGTGGGCGTTCCTCGACAAGACGTTCGGCCTGCACTACGCGACCGGCGCCGCGGTGGCCGAGGGCGACCCGAGCCTCAGCTGGCTCGACGGTGGCACGCCGAGCCAGGGGTTCATGCAGTTCGCCGCCGTCGGACCGTTCAAGGAGACGTTCGCGTCGATGGCCGGACCCGTGTCCGACTGGCTGTTCATGCTCGGGCTGCTGGGCATCGGCGTCGCGGTCATGCTCGGCATCGGGCTGCGCCTCGCGGCCGTCTCCGGCGCGATCATGATGGTGCTGATGTGGGTCGCCGAGTGGCCGCTCCTGCAGGGCTCGAACAACCCGCTGGTCGACTACCACCTGATCTACGCGCTCGTCCTCATCGTCTGCGCGTCGCTCCTCGCCGGAGACACCTGGGGCCTCGGCCGCCGGTGGGCGCGGATCCCGCTCGTGCAGCGCTACTCCTGGCTGCGTTGACGACGACGCCGGGCGGACCGGAGCGGCGCCTCAGCGGCGAGGCGTCGCTCCGCTGCGTCCCGGTACCAGGCGGTCCAGCAGCAGCGCGTGCAGGCGCGGGTCCGCCAACGGCCGGAAGTGGCCCGGCGTGTCCAGCACGACCTCCTCGGCGCCGTCCAGACCGCTGCCCGCGGGGATGTGCGGGTCCCAGCGGCTGTACACCGACGTGATCCGCGCGTTCACCTCACGCTCCGCCGCGAGCGCGACGATCGTGGCGTCGGTCGGCCGGAAGGCGCGCACCGACGGCACCAGGAACCACCGTGCGTACACCGAGCCGGCGAACGGCGTGTTGACCGCGACCATCGTGGCGAGCCGGCCGTCCGGGTCCTCGCGCAGCATCGCGAGCTTGCCGATGAGGCCGCCCTTGCTGTGCGCGACCAGGACGACGTCCCGCAGGTCGTGCGCGACGACGTACCGACCCAGGACCGCGGCGCCGACCGCGACCGGTCGACGGTTGACGCCGAGGTCGGGAAGCACGTGCACCCGCACCCCCTGGTCGTGCAGGAGCATCGCCAGCGGGAGCAGGAAGTGCCACGACTCGTACACACCCGGCACCAGCACGACCGGTGGACCGACGGGGCGCTCCGGGTGCCGCAGCCGGTCCGGGTCCACGCGGGAGACGATCCCGGTGGCCTGCCAGCGCAGCACGGCCGCGTAGTCGCGCACCCGCCACCAGGTCGTCCGCAGGGCTGCGGCGGTCACGGCGCTCACGTCGGGCATGCCGCCATCGTCGGCCCGCCGGCCTAGCGGCGCACCCCGCGCAGCGGGACGGCGGTCAGCGGGTCGTCCGGCCAGGCGTGCTTCGGGTACCGCCCACGCAGCTCCGCGCGCACCTGCGGGTAGCCGGTGCGCCAGAACGACTCCAGGTCGGCGGTCACCGCGACCGGGCGACCGGCGGGCGAGAGCAGGTGCACGACCACCGGCACCCGCCCGTCCGCGAGCCGGGGCGCCGCCCGCCACCCGAACACCTCCTGCAGCCGCACGGCGAGCACGGGCTGGTCACCGGTGTAGTCGACGCGCACGCTGGAACCGCTCGGCACGGCCAGCCGCTCGGGCGCGAGCGCGTCGAGGCGGGTCGCCGCCGGCCAGGGCAGCAGCCTGCGCAGCGCCTGGAGCACGTCGAGCCGCGCGAGGTCACGGGCACCGCGGATGCGCGCGAGGTCCGGCCCGAGCCAGTCGTGCAGGTCTGCCAGCAGCGCGGCGTCCGACACGTCCGGCCAGGGCGCCCCCAGCGCCGCATGCAGGAACGCCATCCGTCGACGCAGGCTGGTGGCCGCCTCCGACCAGCGCAGCAGGGCGAGACCGTCGCGCGCGAGCCCCTCACGCAGCGCCTCGACCACCAGTGCAGCGGGCGGGTCCGTGAGCCGCGCGGACGTCAGCTCGATGGCACCAAGCCGCCGCACGCGACGGGCGACGATCCCCCCGTCGGACCAGGCGACGACGTCGTCGTCCCCGAGCAGTGCAGGGGCCGCCTCGATCGCGAGGTCCAGGTCGAGGGGTGCGGCCGAGCGGATCGTCGCGTCCCGGCGGCCGGCGCCCCGGTCGGCGTCGGCGACGGCGAGCCAGGGCAGTCCCGCCAGCGCGGACCCCGGCGCCAGCGCCGCACCGGTCCCCGACGTCATGAGGTAGGCCGACCCGCCCGGTCGCAGCCGGGCGATGCGGTCGGGGTGCGCGAGGGCGACGACGAGCCCCACAGCGAGGTCGTCGGTGAGCTCGTGCACGGGCGCGTGGGCGGTGACCGACCTCTGGAGCCGGTCGGTCTGCGCCCTCCACGCCCCGGACTGCGGTCCGCCGCGGCGCGCCGCGCGCAGCGCCGCGACCAGGTCCCCACCCGGCACGCTCACGTCGTCCGCGAGCAGGGCAACCACCTCGGCCGCCCGGCGTGCACCGACGAGGGCGGCGCCGTCGAGCAG